>JAQGMU010000214.1 GCA_028292195.1 Ramlibacter sp.
GGGGAAGGAGTCATCTTTCTCCATCCACCATGTCCAAGCAAGAAACCACCCTCGTCACCGGCGGCAGCGCCGGCATCGGCCGCGCCATCTGCGAAGCACTGCTGGCGCAGGGCCGGCACGTCGTCAACCTCGATTACAAGCTGCCGGACTGGAATCACGCCAAGCTGGTCTCCTTCCAGGCCGACCTCACGGACGAAGCCACCACTCGCGGGCGCGCCGCACAGGTCGCCAGCGAGTTCGACGTCACCGCGCTCGTCAACAACGCCGGCGCCACGCGTCCCGGCACAACCGACACGCAGTCCGTCGCCGACCTCGACTACGTCGTCGCGCTGACCCTGCGCGCCACCATGCTGCTCACGCAGGCCTTCCTGCCCACGCTGCGCGCCAGCGGGCACGGCCGCATCGTCAACATGGCATCGCGGGCCGCCCTCGGCAAGAGCGAACGCATCGCCTATTCGGCAGCCAAGGCCGGACTGGTCGGCATGACGCGCACCATGGCGATGGAGCTGGGCGGCGACGGCATCACCGTCAACGCCGTGGCGCCGGGGCCGATCGCCACCGAGCTGTTCCGCAACAGCAACCCGGAAGGTGCGCCGCGCACTCAGAAGATCATCGACAGCATCGTCGTCAAGCGCATCGGCACGCCCGAAGACGTGGCGCGCGCCGCGCTCTTCTTCCTCTCACCCGACAACGGCTTCGTCACCGGCCAAGTGCTCTACGTCTGTGGCGGCACCACCCTGGGCCTGGCGCCCGTCTGAGTTTTTTTCCCTTCTTCGCACGAGGATTTCCATGCACCGCAATCGTCTCTCCCGCCGCGCCGTCCTGGTCGCCGCCGCCATCGCCGCAGCGCCGTTCGCCGCGACGGCGCAGGCCTATCCTGGCAAGCCCGTCACCATCGTCGTGCCCTTCGCGGCCGGCGGCACCACCGACATCCTGGCGCGCGTGATCGGCCAGGCGCTCACCAGGGAGCTGGGCCAGTCGTTCATCGTCGACAACAAGGCCGGCGCCGGCGGCAACATCGGTGCCGCGCTGGCGGCCAAGGCTCCGGCCGACGGCTACACCCTGTTCATGGGCACGGTCGGCACCCACGCCATCAACCAGAGCCTGTACAAGAAGCTGCCCTTCGACCCGATCAAGGACTTCGCGCCGCTGACCCGCGTGGCGATGGTGCCCAACCTGCTGGTCGCCAATCCCTCCAAGCCGTACAAGAACGTCAAGGAGCTGATCGCCTACGCCAAGGCGAATCCGGGCAAGGTCAACTTCGGCTCTTCCGGCAGCGGCAGCTCGATCCACCTGTCGGGCGAGCTGTTCAACACGCTGGCCAAGGTCCAGATGGTGCACGTACCTTACAAGGGCAGCGCCCCGGCCGTGACCGACCTGCTCGGTGGCCAGATCGACGTCATGTTCGACAACATGCCCTCGGCCATCCAGCACGTGCGCAACGGCAAGCTGAAGCCGCTGGCGGTGACCACGGCCAGGCGCTCGCCCGAGCTGCCGGACGTGCCGACCATCGCCGAAGCCGGCGTGCCGGGCTACGAAGCTACTTCCTGGTTCGGCATGTTCGCCCCGGCTGGCACCCCGGCGCCGGTGATCGCGAAACTGAATGGCGCGCTGGTGAAGGTGCTGGCCGATGCCGAAGTGAAGAAGAAGCTGGCGGAGCAGGGTGCCGAGCCCCATGCAGAGAAGCCGGAGCAGTTCGCCGAATTCATTCGCCAGGAAACGGCCAAGTGGAGCCAGGTGGTGAAGGCTTCGGGCGCCAGCGCGGACTGATCCGCCTCCGCGGGGAGGGCAGTGGTTTTGCCGCGGCCGGAAAACTGAATTCCGGCCACCCTTCTTGCCAGTCTCCACGCCGCGCAAGACACTGCGCCTCATGGAGACAAACAACATCCGCCGCCGCAGTGTGCTGGCCGCCGCTTCCGGCGCGGCCCTCGCCACCCTGGCTGGCTGCGCTACCACCACCCCACCGCAAGCGCCGCAGCCGATCTCCGTGATCAGCTTCGGCGGCGGCTTCAACCTGCCGCTGTGGGCCGCCCGTGACCAGGGCTTCTTCGCCCGCCACGGCCTGGTGGCCGACCTGCAGGTCACGCCCGACTCGAAGAACGTCTTCAGCGGCCTGATGGAGGGCCGCTACCAGGTGGCCGTCACCGCCTTCGACAACATCGTCGCCTACCAGGAAGGGCAGGGCGAGGTGAAGTTCGATCCGCCCAGCGACTTCTTCGCCTTCATGGGCTCCGACGACGGCTTCCTCAGCCTGGTCGCCGCGCCCGAGGTCAAGACGGTGGCGCAGCTCAGGGGCAAGACGGTCTCGGTCGACGCCATGAGCAACGGCTTCTCGTTTGCCCTGCGCGAAATGCTGGCGCGCAACGGCGTGGCCGAATCCGACGTGAAGTGGGCCCGCGCCGGCGGCACCGACCGCCGCTTCGCCGCCCTGATGGAACGCCAGCACGACGCCACCATGCTGCGCGCGCCGTTCGACCTGCAGGCGAAGAACCGCGGCTTCAACCAGCTCGCCACGGCGCGTGAGGTGATCGGCCCTTACCTGGGCATCGTCGGCGCCGCCCGCCGCAGCTGGGCGCGCGAGCACCCGGCGCAGGTGGTGGGCTTCATCCGCGCCTATCGCGACGCGGTGCGCTGGCTGGAAGACCCGGCCAACCGGCCGGCCGCGGAAGCGCTGCTGATGCGCAACGTGCCGGGCATGAGCGCGGAGATCGCGCAGCAGTCCTGCGCCCTGATGCTGGACCCGAAGAGCGGCTTCTTCAGCGATGCCGGCATGGAGCCGCGCGCCGTGCAGGCCGTGCTGGCGTTGCGCAGCAAGCTGGGCGAGCCGCCGCGGCCGCTGACCGACCCCGACAAGTACCTCGACCGCCGCTACTGGCGCGACGCGATGGCGAGCTGAACCCACAGGAAGCGAAAGACATGGCAAATCAAATCGGATGGATAGGCCTCGGCCGCATGGGCGAGGCGATGGTCAAGCGGCTGCTGAAGGCCGGCCACGGCGTGACGGTGTGGAACCGCACCCGCAGCAAGGCGGAGCCGTTGGCCGAATATGGCGCGGAGATCGCGCGCAACAAGACCGACCTGGCGGCCTGCGAGATGGTGTTCACCATGGTGTCCACCACCGACGACCTGAAGGAAGTGCTGTTCGGTGACGGCGGGCTGGTGAGCGGCACGAAGAAACCGCAGGTGGTGGTGGACAGCTCGTCGATCTCGCAGGAAGGGTCGGCCGAAATCCGCGCCCGGCTGGAATCCATGGGCGTTGCCTACCTCTGCACGCCGGTGTCGGGCAATGCCAAGGTAGCCAAGGCGGGCAAGCTGCTGATCGTCGCCTCCGGCCCGAA
>JAQGMU010000569.1 GCA_028292195.1 Ramlibacter sp.
CGGCGCAACAGCAGTTGCTGGGCGTTCATGGGAGCGGCGCTCATGCCTTGCCCCCCTGGCGCACGAACAGCCCGTTCGGCTTCCACAGCAGGATGACGATCATGAGGCTGTAGACGATGAAGGCGCCCATCTTCGGGATGTAGTACTTGCCGGCCACGTCGGCGATGCCGAGCAGCAGCGCCGCCAGCAGCGGGCCGGTGATGGAAGACGTGCCGCCCACCGCCACGACGATCAGGAAATAGATCATGAACTTGAGCGGGAACGAGGGGTCGAGGCCCAGCACTTCCGCGCCGAGTGCGCCGCCCAGGCCGGCCAGGCCGGAGCCGAAGGCGAAGGTGGAGAGGAACACGATGTTGACGTTGATGCCCAGGCCGGCCGCCACGCGCTGGTCGTCGACCGAGGCGCGCAGCCGGCTGCCGAAGCGCGTGCGCGCCAGGATGAACTGCAGGCCGACCGTCAGCGCCGCGCAGACGGCGATGATGAACAGGCGGTAGTGGCCCATGCCCAGCGAGCCGATCTCGGTGCGGCCCTTCAGCCACTCCGGCAGGTGGATGATCTGCTGGGTGGAGCCGACGTAGTAGTCGACCGCGGCGACTGACATGAACACCAGCCCGATCGAGAACAGCACCTGGTCCAGGTGCGGCTTGCTGTACAGCGGCCGGTACAGCGTGCGTTCCAGCACCGCGCCGAGCAGCGCGGAGCCGGCGAAGGCGATCGGCAGGCAAACCAGGAAGGGCACGTCCAGGCGCTGCATCAGCAGCACCGTGATGTAGCCGCCGACCATGGCGAACGCGCCGTGCGCCAGGTTGATGAAATTCATCAGGCCCATGGTCACGGCCAGCCCGACCGCGAGCACGAAGAGCAGCATGCCGTAGGCGATGCCGTCGAAGAGGATGGTTAGCATTTGAAAGGGGCTAGGGTCTGGGGACTAGGGGCTAGGGATCCGTAGTACCAAGGGCTGTTCCCCTAGTCCCTAGCCCCTAAGCCCTAGTCCCTGCGGCGCTCCGCGCCGCTTACTTCGTCTTCCCCGGATCCTTGACGTCCTTGATCACGTCGAATTCGACGTTCCACAGCTGGCCGTCCTTCCTCTCGACCTTGCGCAGGTAGATGTTCTGCACGATGTCGCGGGTCTGCGCGTCGATGAACACCGGGCCGCGCGGGCTTTCGAAGATCTGGCCCTTCATCGCGGCCAGCAGCGCTTCGCCGCCGCCCTTGCCGCCGGTGGCCTTGAGCGCCTGGTAGATCACGCGCATGCCGTCGTAGCCGCCGACGGCCATGAAGTTGGGGCGCAGGCCCTTGTTGGCCTTCTGGAATTCGCTGACGAACTTCTTGTTGGCGGCCGACGGATGCGCGGTGGAGTAGTGGTGCGAGGTGACCACGCCCAGGGCCACGTCGCCCATGTCATTCAGCTGGTCGTCGTCGGTCACGTCCCCGGTGCCGATCAGCTTGATGCCGGCCTTGTCCATGCCGCGCTCGGCGAACTGCTTCATCACCGCCGCGCCGGCGCCGGACGGCACGAACACGAACAGCGCGTCCGGCTTCAGGTCGCGCACCTTCTGCAGGAAGGGCGCGAAGTCGGGGTTGCGCAGCGGCACGCGCAGGGATTCGGCGACCTTGCCGCCGTTGAACTGGAAGCGTTCCTTGAAGAACTTCTCGGCATCCAGGCCCGGGCCGTAGTCGCTCACCAGCGTCACGACGCTCTTGATGCCGTTCTTGGGCGCCCAGTCGGCCAGCGCCACCGAGGCTTGCGGCAGCGTGAAGCTGGAACGCACGACGAAAGGCGAGGCTTCCGTGATGCTCGACGTGGCGGCGGCCATCACCACCAGCGGCGTCTTGGACTGCGTGGCGATCGGCGCCACGGCCAGGGCCGAGGGTGTGATGCCCATGCCCGCGAGCACGTTCACCTTCTCGTTGACCACCAGTTCCTGCGCCAGGCGGCGCGTCACGTCGGGCAGGCTGGTGTCGTCCTTGACGATCAGCTGCACCTTCCTGCCGGCCACGGTGTCGCCGTTCTGCGCCATCCACAGCTTGGCGGCGGCCTCGATCTGGCGGCCGGTGGTGGCCTGCTGGCCCGTCATCGGCAGGATCAGGCCGATCTTGAAGACGTTGTCCTGGGCCAGGGCGAAGCCGCTGGCTCCCGCCAGGCCGAGCGCGATGGCGGCCTGGAGGATGGTTCTCTTGTGCATGTCGGTCTCCTTGTTGCTATTGGATCGGGCGGCACGGCACGGCGCCCGCCCGCGAGGCGTCGGCGCGCATTCTGCGCCCGGGCGTGGAGAGCGCAAAGCCCACCCCCCGGTCTACCAGTTATGAGGCTTTGCGATAACGAGTTCGCAGTTATCTCGCAACAACCGGAATTCTTACGCTTTAGCTTACATATAGACATACGTAGCATCAACCTAAGCACCGTAAAACGCATCGCGATCTTTCAGGGTCAACGACCCCGGATCAGGCGCACGCCGGGCATCTGGTGTTGTTCGGGGCTGTGCACGGCTTCGCGCAGGTTGCGTTGGGCAAGCCGCGAGTGCTCGCGCATGATGGCCTCGGCCCGCCCGCCCTCGCGCCGCTCGATCGCGTCGAGCACCTGCCGGTGCTGGTCCTGCGCCACCACCAGCATGTCGCGCGATTGCGGTGAGTTTGCCTGGA
>JAQGMU010000226.1 GCA_028292195.1 Ramlibacter sp.
GGTGGATGCGCTCACGCAATTGCTGCGGCCGCTGGAGCGCCCGCTGGCCATCGGCGAGCATGTGCCGACCGTGATCATGGTGGCCGGGGTCAATGGTGCGGGCAAGACCACCTCGATCGGCAAGCTCACGCGGCACCTGGCCGACGAGGGCCAGACGGTGCTGCTGGCCGCGGCCGACACCTTCCGGGCGGCGGCGCGCGAGCAGTTGACCATCTGGGCCGACCGCAACAAGGTGGAAATCGTCAGCCAGGAAGGCGGCGACCCGGCGGCCGTGAGCTTCGACGCCGTCACCGCCGGCAAGGCGCGCGGCAAGGACGTGGTGATCGTCGACACCGCCGGCCGCCTGCCGACCCAGCTGCACCTGATGGAGGAACTGCGCAAGATCAAGCGGGTGGTGGCCAAGGCCGAACCCTCGGCGCCGCACGAGGTGATCCTGGTGATCGACGGCAATACGGGGCAGAACGCGCTGTCGCAGGTGAAGTCTTTCGACAACGCGCTGCAGCTGACCGGCCTGATCGTGACCAAGCTCGATGGCACGGCCAAGGGCGGGGTGCTGGCGGCGATCGCGCAGGAGAAGCCGGTGCCGGTGTATTTCATCGGCGTGGGCGAGAAGCTCGAGGATCTCGAGACGTTCGATGCGCGCGAGTTCGCGTTGGCGTTGCTTGCGTGAGGGTCAGGTGACTTCGGCGCGCACCCACTCCGCGTAAGCCGGGCTGCCCTCCATGCGCTTTGCGACGAACTGGGGCACCGCGTACGGATGATGCCGTGACGACGAGGATGTCGCGGTCTTTACAGTCGTCCATGGACTGGCCTTTCTGCAATGGCATGATTGTCGGACTCCGGGAGAGCCGCATGTCCGCCACGATCGAATCCACCGCCAGCGCCAGCCCGCGCAAGGTCGACCAGCTTCTGGCCCACTATGGGGAAAGCCACCGGAACCCGCGCAACGAGAGGATCCACTTCGTCGCCATCCCGCTGATCATGCTCAGCCTGGTGGGCCTGCTCTACGCCCTGCACCCCTGGGTGGCGTACGCCTTCCTGCTGGCCAGCATGGCCTATTACGCGCGGCTGTCCGTCGTGTTCCTGGTGACCATGGCCCTGGTTTCCCTGGCCGCGCTGGGCCTGGTGCTGGCCATGGGTGAGCGGGTGCTCGTGATTTCCGCCGCCATCTTCGTGGCGGCCTGGATCGCCCAGTTCGTCGGGCACAAGATCGAGGGCAGGAAGCCCTCCTTCTTCGAGGACTTGCAGTACCTCTGGGTCGGCCCCATCTTCGTTGTGAGCAAGCTGTTCCTGAAGCTCGGGATTCGCTGGTAAAGCCGAGCTGCCGCGGCTCGGGGGCCGAATTTCCCCGAAAAGTACTCCCTAAAGTTCTCGTTTCTTGCGGAACTTGCGCTTGCTAATTCTCGGGTAACCCCGGGATTACCCTCATTCGGCTATTCTGACTACGGAACCCTGGGCTTAGCACTCCGTCTAACAGAGTGCTAATATTTAACGAGCAGAAGGAGTTTCGGCATGTCCTCATCTCTTGGAACCACTGGCACCACCGCGTTGGCTGTAGCCAACCCGTGGGCGGTCGTTCCGTCGCTGGGCAACCTGGACGCCTACATCTCGGCGGTCAACCGCCTGCCGATGCTGACGCCCGAAGAAGAACAGGAATTCGCCCGCAAGTTCAGGGACGACAACGACCTGGAAGCCGCCGGGAAGCTGGTGTTGTCGCACCTGCGGCTGGTCGTCTCCGTTTCGCGCAAATACCTGGGCTACGGCCTGCCGCACGGCGACCTGATCCAGGAAGGCAATATCGGCCTGATGAAGGCGGTCAAGCGCTTCGACCCGAACCAGGGCGTGCGCCTGGTCAGCTACGCGCTGCACTGGATCCGGGCGGAGATCCACGAATACATCCTGAAGAACTGGCGGATGGTGAAGGTCGCCACGACCAAGGCGCAGCGCAAGCTGTTCTTCAACCTCCGTTCGATGAAGCAGGGCTTCAAGGACGACGCGGACGCGGAAACCCACCGCGACACGCTGACCGACTCCCAGATCGAAAGCATGGCGCGCCAGCTGAACGTGAAGCGCGAAGAAGTCGTCGAGATGGAAACCCGCATGTCCGGCGGCGACGTGGTGCTGGACCCGGGCCCGGCCGACGACGGCGAAGACGCCTTCGGGCCGATCGCCTACCTGGCCGACTCCACGCACGAGCCGACGGCGGAACTGGAAAGCCGCGAGCGCGACACCCTGGCCAGCGCCGGCATCGCCACCGCGATGGAGACGCTGGACCCGCGTAGCCGCCGCATCGTGGAAGAACGCTGGCTGAAGGTCAACGACGACGGCTCCGGCGGCATGACGCTGCACGAACTGGCGTCCGAATATGGCGTTTCCGCCGAGCGCATCCGCCAGATCGAATCGGCCGCGATGAAGAAGATGAAGAACGCGCTGGCGGCCTACGCCTGACGCTGTTTCGCGACAAGCCCGGCATGCCGGGCTTTTTTTTCGCCTGCGCGCACCACCCCAGGGCTTTTTTCACGCAAATGGGACGCCTAGCCCATCCGGTGCTGCAACAATCCCTCGCCATGTGGAGGGGATTCTTGCGGGCGCTCATCGCTGCTTTCATCTGGTGCCTGGCCGGGGCAGCCCTGGCTGCGTCCGCGCCCGAACCCGCGCCGGCGCCCTTGCCGCCCGCCGTGGCGCACGGGTCCGACCCGGTGCCCCTGTATCCCTTCGCCCGCTCCTGGATCGACCAGCAGGCCGGGCGCCGCATCGATAGCGTCGAAGCCGATGCCGCCACGCTGCCGTGGGTACGGCGCAGGGCGGAGCAGGCCGACCGCGTCGAAGGCCGCGCGCTGTGGATCCAGTTCGACGTGGCCACCGGCGAGCCGGACCAGTGGTTCGTGGAAGTGGGCGCCGCCGGCGTCGACCGCGTGCAGCTCTTCTACCGCAATCCGGCCGGCGCCTGGGTGGTGCAGGAAGCCGGTGACGCCCAGCCGATCTTCTCCTGGCCCGTGCCGGGGCGCTACCCCACGTTCGCCCTGGCCCAGAACGACCCGCGCACCGTGCGTTACTGGATGCGGATCGAGAACACCCGGCTCGACTTCGCGGCACCGCTGACCATCTACCGCGAGCGCACCCTGCTGGCCAAGCGCGACCGCGAGCAGTTCCTGCTGGGCGCCTACTTCGGCCTGGCCACCCTGCTGGCGCTGGCGTCCGTCGTCAGCGGCATCGTCTTTCGCGACCGCGCCTTCCTCGCCTTCGCCGCCTATATCACGCTGGTGGGCTGCAGCCAGCTCGCGCGCGCCGGCCTCGGCGCCGAGCATGTCTGGCCCGACTGGCCCTACTGGAACGACCTGGCGGCGCTGGCCTGGCCGGGATTGCCGGTGGCGGCGGCGCTCTGGTTCGTGCGCATGGTGACCGAGCCGGCGCGGCTGTCGCGCGGTCTGGACGCCGGCGTCTTCGGCCTGGTGGCGGCGGTCCTGCTGGCGGTGGCGGCCGACGCCATCCTGCAGTCGCGCAACACCATGGTGCTGGTGCTGGCCCTGAGCGGCCTGTCGCTGGCGGCGCTGGTGGCCATGGTGGTCTGGGGCTGGGTGGATGGCCGCGACCCCGACCTGCGCTGGATCGCCTACGGCTTCCTGCCGCTGGTGATGCTGGCGCTGTTCCCGCTGGCGCGCGCCTTCAACCTGATTCCGGTCAGCCTGCTGACCCGCTACGCCGTGTTCTTCGGCACCGCGCTGCAGATGCCCATCCTGTACTACGCGCTGCAGCGGCGCAGCTTCCGCCGGCGCGAAGGCCAGTTGCGGGCAGCGGCGCTGTCGCACACCGACGCGCTGACCGGCCTGCCGCATCGGCGCACGCTGCTGGAACGGCTGGAAACGGCGCTGGCCCGCGCCCGCAACAACAGGCAGCCGTTCGCGCTGATGGGCGTGCGCATCGCCAACATGGGGGCGATCGCCGAGGAATTCGGCCACGACGCGGTGGAGAAGGCGCTGGTGGTGGCCGCTTCGCACCTGCGCCGCTGCATCACCGACATCGACATGGCCGCGCGCGTCGGCGAAAACGAATTCGCGCTGCTGCTGGAAGGCCCGATCGACGGGCCGCGGGCGGTGTCGCGGGCGCAGCAGGTGGTGGCCAGCGGACTGCGCCAGACCGAGGCGCTGCCGGCTGCGCTGACGCTCAAGTTCCACGTGACGGTGGCCTTGCTGCCGCATGGCGACCTGGACGGCGTGGCCACCCTGCAGTGGGTGCTGGACGGCCTCGACCAGTTCCCGGCCGACGCGCGCAAGCTGATCAAGCCGATGAACTTCTGACGCGCGCGCCCGTGGGAATCGTGGATTCGCAGGGTGTGCAGCTTCGCCGCGCACCAGGCGGCGGCCGGCATGGTGCGCAGCAAGCTGCACACCCTAAGGGAACTCAGGCCTTCAGCAGCAGCCGCAGGTCGTCGGCCAGGGCCTGCGGGCCGTTGCCGTAGCGGACGTACAGCCGCAGCCGCCCTTGCGGATCGTAGGCGTAGCTGGCGGCCGAATGGTCCATGGTGTAGCTGCCCGGCGCCTTGCCGTCGACCCTCTTGAAGTAGACCTTGAAGTCCTTGGCCACCGCGGCCAGCTGTTCCGGCGTGCCGCGCAGGGCGACGAAGCCCGGGTCGAAGTTGCCCATGTAGGCCTTCAGCACCTGGGGCGTGTCGCGCTCCGGGTCGACCGTGATGAACACGCCCTGCACCTTGTCGCCGTCCGGCCCCAGCAGCTTCTTCGCCTGCGCGATTTCGGCCAGGGTGGTCGGGCAGACGTCGGGACACTGGGTGTAGCCGAAGAACAGCACCACCACCTTGCCGGCGAAGTCCTTGATGCTGCGCGGCTTGCCGTCGATGTCGGGCAGCGGGAAGTCGCGCGCGTAGTCGGCGCCGGTGATGTCGACCGCCTTGAACTGCGGCTTGCTCTCGGTGCAGCCCGCCGCGGCCAGGGCGGCGAGGGACAACAGGATGGTGCGTCTGTGCATGGCGCTCTCAGAAGAAGATGTAGTGGTCCACCAGCAGCGCCGTGAACAGCGCGCTCAGGTGGATCAGGGAGAAGCGGAAGGTCTTGCGGGCCAGCGCGTCGGAGTATTCGCGCCAGAGGCGGAAGCCGTGCCAGGTGAAGCCCACGCTCAGCACCATCGCCACGACGAGATAGAGCCACGAACTCATGCCGTAGGCGAAGGGCATCAGGCAGGCCGCGAACAGCACCAGCGTGTACAGCAGGATCTGCAGCCGCGTGAACGCGTTGCCGTGCGTGACGGGCAGCATCGGCAGTCCCGACTTGCGGTAGTCCTCCACGCGGTAGAGCGCAAGCGCCCAGAAGTGCGGCGGCGT
>JAQGMU010000242.1 GCA_028292195.1 Ramlibacter sp.
ACCACCGAGGTGCGCGACGGCATCGCGCAATTGACGGCGCGGGCCAGCACGCCGGAAGTCGCGCAGGCCATGATCCGCGAGATGGCCTGGTACGACGCCTACCTGCAGCGCGGCAGCGTCGACCGCAGCGCCAACACCACGCCCGGCAACAAGAAGGGCGGCCTGTCCAACATCGTCGAGAAGGCGATGGGCTCGATCGTCAAGTCCGGCTCCGCCACCATCACCGGCGTGCTGGCGCCTGGCGAGAAGCTGCAGCAGAAGGGCCTGACCTATGCGGCGACGCCGGCCAGCGACTTCATCTGCGGCACGCTGCAGCTGGCCGCCGGCATGAACCTGCACGTGTTCACCACCGGCCGCGGCACGCCCTACGGCCTGGCGCAGGTGCCGGTGATCAAGGTGGCGACGCGCAGCGACCTGGCGCGGCGCTGGCACGACCTGATGGACGTCAACGCCGGCACCATCGCCGACGGCACGGCGACCATCGAGGAAGTGGGTTGGGAGCTGTTCCGCCTGATGCTGGACGTCGCCAGCGGCCGCAAGAAGACCTGGGCCGAGCAGTGGAAGCTGCACAACGCGCTGGTGCTGTTCAATCCGGCGCCGGTGACTTGATGGTGGATGGTGCGCAGCGAAGCTGCACACCCTAAGGCCACGGTTGATTCGCAGGGTGTGCAAAGCATCGCTTTGCGCACCATCCCCGCCGCCATCAAGGCTGCATCAACAACTTCATCGTCCGCTGCCCCGCCCTCTTCTGGGGCGGCATCCCCTTGGCAACGAACGCCGCCTCGATCGCCTCGCGCGTGTTGCGGCCCTGGACGCCATCGGGGATCACCTTCGTGTAGCCCTTCTGCACCAGCCACTGCTGCAATTCCTTCACCTGCGCGCGCGTCAGGCCGGGGTCGTCGGTCGGCCACGGCGTGACGAAGTCGCGCCCGCCCGCCAGCTTGTGGGCCAGCAGGGACACCTCCATGCCGTAACGCTCCGAGCTGTTGTAGCGCAGGATGGTGTTGAAGTTGCGCGTGACCAGGAACGCCGGCCCGGGCAGGCCCACCGGCAGGAAGGGATAGACCTCGGGATCGCCGGCCACCTGCAGCGGCTCGCCCTCGCCCTTGGGTCCCAGCGCGCGCCAACCCTGCGCGGCCCATTCGGACGCCTTCTTCGCGCGGTCCTGCTGCCGGATCGACTGGCCCTTGCCGGCGAAGGCGGCTTGCTGGTCGGCCGGGATGCTCACCTCGACCCACACCGGCGCCGCGGCAATCCAGCCGCCGCGCGTCTTCAGGTGGTTGGCGGTGGAAGCCCAGGCATCGCGCTCGGAGCCGACCACGTCGACCACGCCATCGCCGTCGAAGTCCACGCCCAGCATTTCCAGCGTGTCCGGCACGAACTGCGTGCGGCCGAAGGCGGCGGCCCAGGAGCCCAGGAAGTTGTCGGCACGCACTTTCTGGTCGCGCAGCAGGCGCACCGCGGCAAAGGCGCGCTCGCGCGAGCGGCAGGTGGCCGATGCGGCGGCAGCGCCGGTGCCCGCCGAGCAGGGCCGCAGGCAGGCCAGGCTGAGCGCCGCGTCCAGCACCGGGATCTTGCCGCCGGCCGGCCCGTAGTTGGTCTCGATGCCATAGATCGCAACGATGATTTCCTTGGGCACGCCGAAGCGCGCTTCGATCTTGCGCAGCGCATCGCCTTCGCGCGCCAGCACCTTCAGGCCGTCCTGCACCCGCTCGTCGTCGGTGGTGGCCGCGAGTTCGTCCCACCAGTAGGTCGGCTCGCCGGCCTGCACCAGCATCGACTGGCGCACCCGGTCGTCGTACTTGCCGGCGGCGGTGATGCGCGCGAAGTCCTCTCGCGTGAGCGGCTTGCCCGCGCTGCCGACCTGCTCAGCCAGGCCCTGGACGCAGGCGGAGAACTGCTCTGGCGGCAGCGGCTGGTCGAGCAGCGCGGCGGTGGAGAAGGCGGGGAGGAGGGCCGCGGTGGCCCAGATGAGGCAGCGGAGAAAGTTCACGGGCCAGTATAGGAGTGCAGGGCGGGGCGCGGGGGCCGCCCAGGCTCAGCGACAATGCGGCCATGGAAGAAGAACAGCAACGCCCGCCACTGCCCGACCACCTCTCGGCCGACCCGCGCAGCCCGCACCATGTGAAGGCCGTGTTCGAACACGACGTCGGCATCCGCTTCAACGGCAAGGAGCGCACCGACGTCGAGGAATACTGCATCAGCGAAGGCTGGGTGAAAGTGCCGGCCGGCAAGACGCTGGACCGCAAGGGCCACCCGCTGATGCTCAAGCTCAAGGGCAAGGTCGAGTCCTTCTACCGGTAGCCGCCATGGGTCAGCTCAGCGCCATCGAAACCACCCGTTTCCAGCAAGAGGGCTGGGTCAAGCCGGCCTTCCGCCTGCCCGAAGCGCAGGTGCGCTTCATGCGCGAGGCGCTGGACGACCTGATACGCCGCAACCCCGGCGTGCGGCCGGAGAAGCTGGTCTCGGCCCACATCGAAGGCGACAACGGCGAAGGCGTGCGCGGCAGCGCGGCCTTCCTGGAGCTCGCGCGCGATCCCGAGCTGGTGGAGCTGGTCTCCGGCGTCATCGGCAACGACGTCATCCTGTGGGGCTGCCACGTGTTCTGCAAGCCACCGGTGGACGGCTTCGAGACGCCCTGGCACCAGGACGGCCACTACTGGCCGATCCGGCCGCTGGCCACCTGCACCGTGTGGGTGGCGCTGGAGGAGTCGAAGGTGGAGAACGGCTGCCTGCGGGTGATCCCGGGCTCGCACAGGGCGCGCGCGCTGTACGAGCACCTGCACGAGGACCGCAACGACCTCACGCTGAACCAGCGCATGGCCGCCGGCAGTTTCGACGAGGCCACGGCCGTCGACGTGGAGCTCGAGCCGGGCGAGATGTCGCTGCACGACGTCTACATGATCCACGGCGCCCGCGCGAACACGTCGACCAGGCGGCGCACCGGGGTCGCGCTGCGCTACATGCCGTCGACGTCGCTGTTTGACCGCGCGCTGCGCCCGGTGGACGGCCAGACCGGCGTGCCGGTCAACTTCGCCAAGCGGCCGCTGTGGCTGCTGAAGGGCGTGGACCGCTGCGGCGGCAACGACTTCGAGGTCGGCCACGGGTCCAGGTAGGCGCGTTACTGCGCCATCACCTCGTCCTCGAACTCGATTTCCACCACGCACGGCTGCAGCGCCGACAGGTGCATGGTCCGCTCGCTCTCGGCGCGATAGCTCTCGTCGGCCCCCAGGATCACGTCCTTGGGATCGCCGTCGTGGGTGATCCACAGGCTCCCGCTGGCGCAGCGCACCATCACGCTGCCGTCGACGCAGTCCAGCGCATGGGTGCTGCCGCCGTCGATTTCCATCGCTATGCGGCGCAGCACCCGCTCGCGCGGCCGCAGGTGCAGCTGGCGCTGCAAGGGGGAGGCATGCTGCTGTCGCAATCGCTCCTGGACGAAGAGCAGGGATTCTTCCTTGTTCATGTTTTCGCTCCTTGCCGCCATCGTCTCCCGCAACCGCGGCACGGCTGGCCCGCAGCGTGAAGCGGCGGCCGTCGGAGCCTGCCTCCGATCGCGGTAGGGCGCGCCGCCTGAGCGGTTCGACGACGAGAATCCCCCGGCGCCCAACACAGGAATTCACCTAAGAACTTGCGGTCCCGTTGCCGTGTCACACCGTGCCCTGAGGAACGAAATGACGGACGCAAACGAGAAAAATTACCTGGCCGACGCCTTCTCCGCGCGCCTGGCGCGGGATTTTCCGAAGACGGTATGGCAGAGCCAGTTCGGCGAAGGCAGCGCGGCGTCGCGCATGCATGCGGCGACCTGGAGCGTGGTCTGTGCCGAAAGCCCGTGGGATGGCCGGATGAGCCAGGCGGAGGTGCGGATCGCGCTGGCGCGACTGGCAGCCGGGCGCGCCGGCCACCTCGATGCCGGCCCGTGCTCCGCCAGCCTCGCCGCCTTTGCCGCTCCGGACGCCGCACTGCGCGCCGCCCTCGCCCTGCAGCGGAGCACCGCGGCCGCCCGCCTGCGCATCGGCGTGCTGACGGTGCGTGCCGGCGTGGCCCACTTTCGCTTCGAGGGTGCCACCGTTTGCCTGCTGGTGGGCGCGTCCCTGGACGGCGCCGCGGCACTGCTGCGGCGCGCCGTCCCGGGTACCGTGCAGCTGTGCGCCGACACCTATGACGCCCTGGCCGGCGTCAGCCCCGAACTCGACGCCTGCCTGGTGATGCCCGGATACGACCGCGACGAGCTCACCCACGTGGCGTTGACGCCGGCACCGGCGCGCGGCGAGTTTCGCAGCAACTTCGCCAGCCTCGGCCTGGCTTGAGGCGGAATCCAGCATGCAGAAACTGATGCAGTGGGCCGGCTCGCAAGGCAACTGGACCCAGTCCGATTTCGGCGGCCTGCCGGCCGTCCGGCCTGAAGCCGACGCCGCGCTGCAACGCTGGCAGGTGGTGGCCGGCGGCCTGGCACTGGTGCTGTCGCGCGTGACCCGCACCGAGCGCAGCGCCCGCTTTTGCGCCACCTACCGCCTGTACCAGGGGCTGCGGCGGCGGTTGCGGCAAGGCGCCGTGGTCGATGCCTCCCCTGAATTGCTGTCCGACGTGATGCATGAAATAGCCGGCGTAGCCGACCTGCTGACCACCAACTGCCTGCGGGCCTGTTTCGACGCGAGCCTGCGGCCTGGCGAGCCGGACGACAACCCCCCCGGCTCGCCGGAAGACAGCCGGGCCACGTCGCTTCTCCAGTCACAGCCGCGGCCGTGGCGACGCTCGACGGACGTGCCGGAATGGCGCAACACCGCGCGCTCCGATTTGAGCCAGGAGCGCCTCGAAGCACGCGCCAGCGCCTTGCGCAGCTCCGTGGCCGCCGCCCGCGGCACCCAGCTCGCCGCAGCCCGCTGAACGCCTGGCGCTCAGGTGCGGGGCAGCGCCTTCCACCAGTCCGCGCCGAAGCGCCCCTGCAGGAAGGCGATGAAGGCCTGCACCTTCTGCGGCACCAGCTTGGGCGAGGGATAGACCGCGTGGATCTCCTGCTCCGGCAGGCTGTGGCCCTTGAGCACTTCCACCACCGCGCCTGACGCCAGCGAATCCGAAGCCACGTACCAGGGCAGCGCCGCGATGCCCAGGTGCGAGCGCGCCGCCGCCAGCACCGCCGACAGGTTGTTCGAGCGCAGCCGCGCCGTCACCGGCACCGTGCTTGCCTCGCCGCGCGGCGACACCACCCGCCAGACGTCGTTGCCCTGCACGCTGCTGTAGATCAGCGTGTCGTGCCCGCTCAGGTCGGCCGGGCGCTTTGGCGCGCCCTGCTTCTTCAGGTATCTGGGCGAAGCCACCATCAGCCACGGGTTGGTGCCCAGGAAACGGGCACCGAGCGAGGAGTCGGCCAGCTTCCCCATGCGGATGGCGATGTCGACGCCCTGCGCCACCAGGTCGGTGTAGCGGTCCTCGAAGCTCAGGTCCACCTGCAGCTGCGGGTGTTGCTGCATGAACTCCAGCGCCAGTGGCACCAGCACCCGGCGCCCGAACGCGACCGAGCTGCCGACGCGCAGCAGGCCCTGGGCCTGCGTCTGGCGCAGCTGGACCACGCTGTCGGCCTCCTCGGCCGCCCGAACGATGTCCTTGCACTTGTCGTAGTACAGCGCGCCGGCCTCGGTCAAGCTGACGCCGCGGGTGTTGCGATTGAGCAGCCGCACCTGCAACCGCGCCTCGATCGCCGCCACCTGCTTGGTCACCGTGGGCTGGGTGGTCGCGAACTCCCTGGCCGCTTTCGAGAAGCTGCCTGTTTCCACCACCCGCACGAACATTTCCATCGCCTGCAACCGGTCCATGGGTTCACCTATTCCTTGCCGGAATAGATCTTATGGACCGGCGGCCTCTTCTTCAACCGGGCCGCGCTCCCTACAGTCGTGACCGAAACGACAGGAGTGCAATCATGGCCAAGATGACCGCCGCCCAAGCCGCCGCCTGGGTGCTCGAGAAGGAAGGAATCACGCAGGCGTTCGGGGTCCCCGGCGCCGCGATCAACCCGCTGTATGCCGCCCTGCGCAAGCAGGGGACCATCAGCCATATCCTGGCGCGCCATGTGGAGGGCGCCTCGCACATGGCCGAGGGCTACACCCGCGCCGCCGCCGGCAACATCGGCGTCTGCATCGGCACCTCGGGACCCGCCGGCACCGACATGATCACCGGCCTCTATTCGGCGCAGGCCGATTCGATCCCGATCCTGTGCATCACGGGCCAGGCGCCGCGGGCCCGGCTGTACAAGGAAGACTTCCAGGCGGTCGACATCGAATCGATCGCCAAGCCGGTGACCAAGTGGGCGGTGACGGTACGCGAGCCGGCCCAGGTGCCGGGCACCTTCCAGCAGGCCTTCCACCTGATGCGCTCCGGCCGTCCCGGGCCGGTGCTGATCGACCTGCCCTTCGACGTGCAGACCACCGAGATCGAATTCGACCCCGATACCTATTCGCCGCTGCCGGTCTACAAGCCGGGCGCCACCCGGGCCCAGGCCGCGAAGGCCATCGCCATGCTGCAGGAGGCGGAGCGGCCGCTGATCGTGGCCGGCGGCGGCATCTTCAACGCCGATGCCACCGACCTGCTGCTGGAGTTCGCCGAGCTGACCGGCGTGCCGGTCATTCCGACGCTCATGGCCTGGGGCTGCATCCCGGACGACCACCCGCTGATGGCCGGCATGTGCGGGCTGCAGACCAGCCACCGCTACGGCAACGCCACCATGCTGGCGAGCGACTTCGTGCTGGGCATCGGCAACCGCTGGGCGAATCGCCACACCGGCTCGATCGACGTCTACACCAAGGGCCGCAAGTTCGTGCACGTGGACATCGAGCCCACGCAGATCGGCCGCGTGTTTTCGCCGGATTTCGGCATCGTGTCCGATGCCAAGGCCGCCCTGCAGCTGTTCGTGGAAGTCGCGCGCGAGCTGCAGGCCGCCGGCCGGCTGAAGGACCGCAGCGCCTGGGCCGGCGACTGCCTGGAGCGCAAGCGCACGATGCTGCGCAAGACCAACTACGACCAGGTGCCGATGAAGCCGCAGCGGGTCTACCAGTGCATGAACCGCGCTTTCCCGCGCGACACCTGCTACATCAGCACCATCGGCCTGTCGCAGATTGCGGGCGCGCAGTTCCTGCACGTGTTCAACCCGCGCAACTGGATCAACTGCGGCCAAGCCGGCCCGCTCGGCTGGACGATCCCCGCCGCCCTCGGCGTGCGCGCCGCCGACCCCACGCGCAAGATCGTCGCGCTGTCGGGCGACTACGACTTCCAGTTCATGATCGAGGAGCTGGCGGTGGGCGCGCAGTTCAAGCTGCCCTACCTGCACATGGTGGTGAACAATTCCTACCTGGGGCTGATCCGGCAGTCGCAGCGCGGCTTCGACATGGACTACTGCGTGCAGCTGGCGTTCGACAACATCAACACGCCGGAAGACTCGCCCGAGCGCAGCTACGGGGTCGACCACGTGAAGGTGGTGGAAGGCCTGGGCTGCAAGGCGATCCGCGTGCACCGCCCGGACCAGCTGGCGCCCGCCATCGCCCAGGCCGAGGTCTGGATGAAGGAGCTCCAGGTGCCGGTGGTGGTCGAAGTGATCCTGGAGCGGGTGACCAACATCTCCATGGGCACCGAGATCGACAAGGTGATGGAGTTCGAGGAGCTCGCCGCTTCCCTGGCCGACGCGCCGACGGCGATCGCCGCACTGCTGGACTGAAGGGGACGATGCCATGCCGCGCTTCGCCGCCAACCTCACCATGCTCTTCACCGAGCTGCCCTTCCTGGACCGCTTCGCCGCCGCCCGCGCCGCCGGCTTCGACGCCGTCGAATACCTGTTCCCCTACGAGTACGCCAAGGGCGACCTGGCCGCGCGGCTGCGGGCCAACCGGCTGAAGCAGGTGCTGCACAACCTGCCGGCCGGCGACTGGGCCGCCGGCGAGCGCGGCATCGCCTGCCACCCGGACCGGGTCGAGGAGTTCCGCGCCGGAGTCGCCCGCGGCATGGAGTACGCCCACGCGCTCGACTGCCCGCAGCTCAATTGCCTGGCCGGCAAGCTGCCCGACGGGGTCACGCGAGAACAGGCCCATGCCACCCTGGTGGCCAACCTGCGCTTTGCCGCCGACGCGCTGGGCAAGGCCGGCATCCGGCTGCTGGTCGAGCCGATCAACACCTTCGACATCCCCGGCTTCTTCCTCACCCGCAGCGACCAGGCCCTGGACCTGATCGCCGAAGTGGGTTCCGCCAACCTGTTCCTGCAGTACGACCTGTACCACGCACAGCGCATGGAGGGCGAACTGGCGGGCACGCTGAGCCGGCACCTGGCTCGCATCGGCCACATCCAGCTGGCCGACAACCCGGGCCGCAACGAGCCGGGCACCGGCGAGATCAACTACCCCTTCCTGTTCCGGCACCTGGACGCGCTGGGCTGGAACGGCTTCATCGGCTGCGAATACAAGCCGCGCGCAACCACCCTGGGAGGCCTGGGCTGGATCCGGGCGATGCAATGACCCGCTCCGGACTCAAGCTCGGTTTCATCGGCCTCGGCGTCATGGGCGCGCCCATGGCCGGCCACCTGTTGAATGCCGGCCACCTGCTGTACGTGCACACGCGCAGCAAGGTCCCGCCGGCGCTGGTCGAGAGCGGCGCCACGCTCTGCACCACCGCGCGCGGCGTGGCCGAACGGGCCGACGTCGTCTTCCTGATGCTGCCCGACACGCCGGACGTGGATGCGGTGCTGTTCGGCGAATACGGCGTCGCCTCCGGCCTCGCGCGCGGCAAGGCGGTGGTCGACTGCAGCTCGATCGACCCCATCGCCACCCGCGGCTTCGCCAAGCGCATCCAGGAGCTGGGCTGCGACTACCTCGACGCGCCGGTCTCCGGCGGCGAGGTGGGCGCCAAGGCGGCCAGCCTGAGCATCATGGTGGGCGGCAGCGACATGGGGTTCGAGCGGGTCCGGCCACTGCTGGCCCTCATGGGCAAGAACATCACCCACGTCGGCGCGGTCGGCGACGGCCAGGTCTGCAAGGTCGCCAACCAGATGATCGTGGCGCTGAACATCGCCGCGGTGGCGGAGGCACTGGTGTTCGCCTCCAAGGCCGGCGCCGACCCGGGGCGCGTACGGCAGGCGCTGATGGGCGGCTTCGCCAGCTCGCGGGTGCTGGAGGTGCACGGCGAGCGCATGATCCAGCGGACTTTCGCGCCCGGGTTCCGCATCGCCCTGCATCAGAAGGACCTGAACCTGGCGCTGCAGGGGGCCCGCGCCCTGGAGCTGGCACTGCCGCAGACCGCGCAGGCGGCGCAATCGATGCAAGCGTGCGCCGCGCTGGGCCACGGCCAGTCCGACCATTCGGCATTGGTTTGCGCCATCGAGGCCCTGGCGCAACACTCGCTGGGCACCGTGGGCTGAGCCCGGGGCAGGAGCCTGGGCGGCAGGGTTCACCGCGCTTCCAAAGCCCTGCTGGGTAGACTATCCTCCGGACAGAGGGGGATTCCAGTGAGCGCGACGACCGCCAGTGCTGCCGCCGTGGCCGGCGATGCCCCCCGGGCGCCACCTGTCCCTGGCCCCACCGAACCCTGGGCCGCCTTCGTCACGGCACGCACGCCGCAGGCCTACTTCCGCGGCTGGCTGGAAGTGGTCTGCGCCCGCTTCCCCGAAGTGCGGGCCGCCGCCCTGCTGGTGCACGCCGATGGCGGCGCCAGCCTGATGCCGATCGCCGTCTGGCCCTCCGCGACCGCCGACCTCTCCCGCCTCACGCCCACCCTGCAGCGCACCGTCAGCGAGCGGCGCGGGCTGATCGACCACGTGGTGCAACCGCCGGCCGCCGCCGGTGAGCCGGGCGCGGAGAAGGCTGCGCCCTTCGTGCCCGTCACCCGCATCGGCTATCCCGTGATGATGGGCGAGCGCGTCGCCGGCGCGGTGGTGCTGGAAATGCTGCCGAATGCGGCGCGCGCGACCGAGCTGCTGCGCCACCTGCACTGGGGCCTGGGCTGGGTCGTCGAGGCCTTGCAGCGGCGCGAGACGGAGCAGAGCGGCAACCAGAGCACCCGCATCCTCTCGGTCATGGAGTCCGTGGCCACCGCGCTGCGGCCCGGCCAGCTGCACGAGATCCTGTTCGAAGTGGCCAACGACGTCTCGCGGCGGCTGGGTTGCGCCCGCGTCGGCATCGGGCTGGCCGACCACGAGACCGTGGTGCTCAAGGTGCTGTCGGACACGGCCTGGGTCGAGCGCAACTCCGCGCTGGCGCAGGCCTACGTCGCCGCGATGGAGGAAGCCTACGACCTGGGCGCACCCATCGCCGTGCCGGCCATGGCCGAAGTCCCTTCGCCCGCCGGCCCCCCCGCTCCCGGCGAGCCGGCGCGTCCCGCCGAGGCGCCGGCTTCGGCACCCCAGCACGAAGCCCTGCTGCAGGCGCACGACGCCGCCAGCGCAGCGTCCATTCCCCTGATGCTCGGCGTGCGCTGCATCGGCGTGCTGACGCTCGAGTGGCGCGGCGAGCGCCGCTGCACCCCGGACGACCTGGCCTGGCTGCAGGCCTTCGGCGCCATGCTGCCCTCCATCATCGAGGACAAGCGCCGGGCCAACCAGGGTGCCGCCGGCAAGCTGGCGGACTCCCTGCAGAAGGTGCTGGGCAAGATCTTCGGGCCGCGCCACCTGGTGTGGAAGGCGGCCACGGCGGCGGTGGCGCTGGTCATCGCCGTGCTCGCGCTGGTGCCGGTGACCTACCGCGTCTCCGCCAAGACCCTGATCGAAGGGGAGACCCAGCGGGTCGCGGCGGCGCCGTTCGAAGGCTTCGTGGCCGAGGCGCCAGTGCGTGCCGGCGACACCGTGCGCGCCGGCCAGATGCTGGCGCGCCTGGACGATCGCGACCTGAAGGCCGAACTGGAGCGCTGGAGCAGCGAGCGCGACCAGTACGAGCGCAAGGTGCGCGAAGCCATCGCCACGCGCGAAATGAGCGCGCTGCAGATCGCGCAAGCGCAGTTCAACCAGTCCGACGCGCAGGTGCGCCTGGCCAGCGAGAAGCTGCGGCGTTCCACCATCACCGCGCCCTACGACGGCATCGTGGTCTCGGGCGACCTGAGCCAGCAGATCGGCGCCCCGGTGGAACAGGGCAAGAAGCTGTTCGAGATCGCGCCGCTGGAAAGCTACCGCGTGATCTTGCAGGTCGACGAGCGCGACATCCGCTACGTGCAGCCGCAGCAGCGCGGCGAGCTGCTGGTGGCGGGCCTGGCCGAGGAAGGCCTGCCCTTCACGGTGACCAAGGTGACGCCGGTGGCGACCACCCAGGACGGCCGCAACTTCTTCCGCGTCGAGGCGCGCCTGCACCAGGCCAACGACCGCCTGCGCCCCGGCATGGAAGGGGTCGGCAAGATCTCGACCCGCGAGCTGCGCCTGTGGAGCGTGCTCACGCGCGGCTTCACCGACTGGCTGCGGCTGGCACTCTGGACCTGGATGCCTTGAGGTGAACCGCCCGCTGTTCAGCCCGTCCTGGCACAGCGTGGCCGAATTGCGGCCGCGGCTGATCGCGCAGGCGCGCATCGTCCGCCACGTCTACCGCGAACAGGTCTGGCACGTGGTGTCGGACCCGTCGGGCAGCAAGTTCCATCGCTTGTCGCCCGCGGCCCACGAGTTCGTGCTGCGGATGGACGGCCGGCAGAGCGTGCAGGAACTGTGGGAGGCGCTGTGCCGCGCCAGCGACGTCACCAACGCCGCCCGCGACATCCCGACCCAGGACGAAGTGGTCAACCTGCTGGTGCAGCTGCACACGGCGGACCTGCTGCAGCCGGACGTGGTGCCCGACGCCTCGCTGCTGTTCCTGCGCTACCGCAAGCGCCGCAACCAGCCCTGGAAGCAGTGGCTGATGAGCCCCACCAGCCTGAAGCTGCCGCTGGTCAATCCGGACCCCCTGCTCGAGCGCTGGGTCGCGCAACTGCGCTGGCTGTTCACCCCGCTGGGCGCAATGCTCTGGCTGGCGGTGGTACTGCCCGCGGCGCTGCTCGGCGCGCGGCATGGCGGCGAACTGACGCACAACCTGGCCGACCAGGTGCTGTCCACCAGCAACCTGTGGGTGCTGGCCGCGGTGTTCCCGGTGGTGAAGCTGCTGCACGAACTGGGGCACGGCTTCGCTACCCGCGCCTGGGGCGGCCGCGTCAACGAGATGGGGATCATGCTGCTGGTGTTCGCACCGGCGCCGTACGTCGATGCTTCCTCCGCATCCGCCTTCCCCTCGAAGTACCGCCGCGCCATCGTCGGCGCCGCCGGCATGCTGACCGAGCTGTTCCTGGCCGCCCTCGCGATGTACCTGTGGGTGAGCGTCGAGCCTGGCCTCACGCGCGCCGTCGCCTTCAACGTGATGGTGATCGCCGGGGTCTCGACGCTGGTCGTCAACGGCAATCCGCTGCTGCGCTACGACGCCTA
Source organism: Ramlibacter sp. (assembly GCA_028292195.1). Classification (GTDB taxonomy): domain Bacteria; phylum Pseudomonadota; class Gammaproteobacteria; order Burkholderiales; family Burkholderiaceae_C; genus Ramlibacter. The sequence continues at coordinate 12,404 of JAQGMU010000242.1, forward strand.
CTACATCCTGTGCGACCTGCTCGGGATGCCCAATATGGCGCAGCGCGGCCAGAAGCTGCTGCAGTACCTGTGGAACAAGCACGTCTTCGGCTTGCCGGACCAGGAGGAGCCGAACGAGACGCCGTCGGAGCGGCGCTGGCTGGTGGCCTACTCCATCACGTCGTGGTGCTACCGCGTTTTCATCACCCTGGGCATCGCGCTGTTCATCGCCTCGCAGTTCTTCATCTTCGGCGTGCTGATCGCGCTGTGGACCGTGATCGGGCTGATGGTCGTTCCGCTGTGGAAGGCCGCGCGTTTCGTGCTGTACGACCCGCGGCTGGAGCGGCGCCGGCAGCGGGCCCTGCGCATCAGCGGCGGCCTGGTCGCCGGCATTCTCCTGCTCGCATTCGTGCTGCCGCTGCCGGCGCGCACGCAGGCCACCGGCGTGGTCTGGCTGCCGGAACAATCGCTGTTGCGGGCCGGCGCCAACGGCTTCTTCGCCCGCTGGCTGGTGCCGCCCGGCACGCCGGTGGTCCGCGGCACGCCGGTGGCGGTGCTGGACGACCCGCTGCTGACCGCGGAACTGGAAGTGGCGCAGGCGAAGGTGGAAGAAGCGCGCGCGCGCCTGCATTCGGAGCAGTTCACCCAGCCGGCCAAGGCGGAAATCGCCAAGCGCCAGCTGCAGCAGGAAGAGGTGCAGCTGGCGCGGTCCCGGCAGCGCCATGCCAGGCTGATGGTGGTGGCCGGCGCCGACGGCGTGCTGACCGCCGCCCGGCCCGACGACATGCCGGGGCAGTTCTACAAGCAGGGCGAGCTGCTCGGGCATGTGCTGGAGCCGCGTGACCTGGTCGCCCGGGTGGCGGTGCAGCAGGCCGACATCGACCTGGTGCGCAAGCGCTTCCGCTCGGTGCAGCTGCGGCTGGCGGAATCGCTGGACCAGGTGCATGCCAGCCGCATCCTGCGCGAAGCCGCGTCCGGCATCGACGAACTGCCCACCGCCGCACTCGCCGTGGCGCATGGCGGGCCTATCGCCACCGACCCGAAGGACCAGGACAGCAAGCGGCCGCTGGAGCGGGTGTTCGTGTTCGACCTGCAGCTGCCGCCCGGCACCGCGCCCAGCGCCTTCGGCGAGCGCGTGTTCGTGCGTTTCAGCCACGCGGCGGAGCCGCTGGGGTGGCAGGGGTGGCGGCGCCTGCGCCAGCTGTTCCTCAGCCGGTTCAACGTCTAGCGGCGGCGATGGCGGCCCTGGGTGCCCTGGTCAAGGGAAAAGGAATCGAGGTCGCCGACGGCGTCTACCTCGAACGGCGCGACGTGCGCGAGCTGGCGCTGGAGGAATGGCTGCGCGGCCTGCTGGCGCGGCTGCCCCGGCTGCCGCGCCGCCGCCAGCCCTGGCATGCGGTCGTCGAGGCCGCCGGCAGGCTGGATCCCATGCTGCGGGCGCTGGCCGACGCCGAACTGGTGGCGGCGTTCCGCGAAGCGTGCGCGCTCATGGGCAAGCAGGGCTTCACGGACGAACTGCTAGCGCGCAGCTTCGCCGCCGTGCGCGAGGCCTCGCGCCGCACGCTGGGCATGCGGCACCACGACGTGCAGCTGATGGGCGGCTGGGCGCTGCTGCACGGCTTCATCGCCGAGATGGCCACCGGCGAAGGCAAGACGCTGGTGGCCGCGCTGGCGGCGAGCACCGGCGCCGCGACCGGCGCCGCGGTGCACGTGGTCACCGTCAACGACTACCTGGCCGGGCGCGACGCCGAACAGAACAAGCCGCTGTACGAATTCCTCGGCCTGTCGGTCGGCGTGATCGAGGCCGACATGGAGCCCGACGCGCGCCGCGCGCAGTACGCCTGCGACGTGGTGTACGTGTCGAACAAGGAACTGGTGTTCGACTACCTGAAGGACCGCATCGCCACCCGCGGCACGCTGGACGCGCACGTGCGCCTGCGCGCCTACGCCAACGGCGCGGCGCGCCTGCCGGTGCTGCTGCGCGGGCTGCACCTCGCGATCGTCGACGAGGCCGACAGCGTGCTGATCGACGAAGCCCGCACCCCGCTGATCATTTCCGAGACGCTGCCGGACGAACTGGGCGAGGCGCTGTACCAGCAGGCGGTGGGCTTCGCGCGGCGCATGGAGGCGGGCGTGCACTTCGAGCTCTCGAACGGCAAGCAGCTGTACCTGAACGCGGCGGCCGAGAAGAGCATGACCGAGTGGACCGTCGGCCTGCCCGGCGTGTGGCGCTCCGGCATCTGGCGGCGCGAGCTCATTCACAAGGCGCTGACCGCCCTGCACTGCTTCCACCGCGACCAGCACTACATCCTGGCCGAAAACAAGATCCAGATCGTCGACGAATTCACCGGCCGCGTCATGCCGGACCGCTCGTGGGAGCGCGGCCTGCACCAGATGATCGAGGCCAAGGAAGGCGCGGAGATCACCGGCCAGCGCAAGACGCTCTCGCAGATGACCTACCAGCGCTTCTTCCGGCGCTACCTGCTGCTGGGCGGCATGACGGGCACCGCGCGCGAGATTGCGATGGAACTGCGCGGCACCTACGACCTGGCCGTGCTGCGGGTGCCGACCCACAAGCCGAACCAGCGCCGCAGGCTTGCCGACAGCTGCTGGGCGACCAGCGAGGCGCGCTGGCAGGCGGTGGCCGAGCGCGCCACGGCCCTGGCCGCAACGGGCCGTGCCGTGCTGGTGGGCACGCGCTCGGTGGAAGCCTCGGAGACGCTGGACCAGTTGCTGGAAGCCCGCGGCGTGGCCCACACCGTGCTGAATGCGCGCCAGGACAAGACCGAGGCCGAGGCGGTGGCCCAGGCCGGCGAGGCGGGCCGCATCACGGTGGCCACCAACATGGCCGGCCGCGGCACCGACATCAAGCTGGCGCCCGAAGTGGCGGCCTCCGGCGGCCTGCACGTGATCCTGACCGAGTTCCACGAAAGCGCCCGGGTGGACCGCCAGCTGTTCGGCCGCTCGGCGCGGCAGGGCGAAGTGGGCAGCGTGGAAGCGATCGTCTGCGCCGGCGACGAGGTGTTCGCCCGTTTCGGCGCGCCGCTGGCCGCGCTGGCCCAGCGCGCGGCGCGGCGCTCGGGCCAGGTGCCCACCTGGCTGCTGAAGGCGCTGGTGCGCCTTGCGCAGTGGCGCGCGGAAGGCAGCAACCGGCGCGTGCGGCTGCACACGCTCAAGCAGGATCGCAAGACCGCGGAGGGGATGGGCTTCACCGGAAAGAAGGACTAGCCCCTTCCCGGCTTCGCTTCACCTCACAGATCCAGCCGCAGCCCGGTCAGCTGCGCCAGCTGCGCCGGATCGACCGCCGCATCCGCACCAGTGGCGCCCAGCAGCTGCACCAGCCAGTCCTGCGTCGACTTCACGGCGGCCAGCAGTTCCGCCGGATCGGCCAGATGCGTCCAGTCGACGTCCGGCCCACTGCCCGAACCGCTACCGGTCACCTTGTGCAGCAGCACGTACTTCACCGCGGCCCACTGCACCGTCTGCAGGCCCGACCCCAGCGGCACCGTGATCGTCGCCGAGTTGTCGCAGCCGGCCACCGGCGGCCTGGGCTGCACGTCGAGCGTCACCGTGCCGGAGGCGCTCAGCCGGCCGTCGCTGACCGTGTAGCCGAAGCCGTCCAGGCCGACGAAGCCCGCGGCCGGCCGGTAGGTGTAGCTGCCGTCGCAGTTGCGCGTCAGCGTGCCACGCGACGGCTTGGTCACCGCGATGGTCAGGCACTCGCTGTCGACGTCGCTCACCATGTCGTCCAGCCAGAGGCGGACGCTGCCGTCCTTCTGCACCGTGTAGCTCAGGTCCGGCGCCACCGGCGCGTCGTTGACCGGCGCGATGGTGACCTTCACGGTGGTCGGCGCGGAAGCGACGGTGCCGTCCGTCACGCGGTAGCTGAAGCTGTCGGTGCCGGACCAGTTCAGCTCCGGCCGGTAGTTGAAACTGCCGTCGGTGTTGCCGGAGACGGCGCCGTGCAGCGGCCCGGCGACGATCTCCGCCGTCAGGTGGTCGCCGTCCGCGTCGGTGTCGTTGGCCAGCACGTTCACCCGCACCGTGGTGTCCTCCAGGCCGCTAGCGGTGTCGGCGTTGGCTACCGGCGCGTGGTTGGGGCCGCGCACCGTGAGCGTGAAGCTCTGGGTGGCGACACCGCCCTTGTCGTCGGCGGCCAGCACGCTGAAGCTGTAGCTGCCGACGGCTGTGGTCGCCCAGGTGATGCGCCCGGTGGCGGCGTCGATGCTGGCGCCCTGCGGCGCCTGCGCCAGGCTGTAGGTGAGCGTGTCGCCGTCGGGGTCGGTGGCGTCGGAGTCGTAGTCCAGGCGGGCGAGCAGGCCGTCCTTCGCCTGCTGCAGGCCGGCGACGTTGATGACCATGTCGTTGAAGTCCTGGTCACCGCCGTTGGTGAGGTCTTCCCAATGCATGGCGAGCATGCCCTGCGTGTCGAAGCCCGCCCGCAGGTGGTCGAAGCCGTCGGGATTGGCCTGCGCGAAGCTGAAGAAGGCCAGCGGCGTACTGCCCAACTGGTTGGCGCCGTTCCTGGTGCGCCAGTTGCCGAGGCTGGAATCCTGGATCAGGTAGAAGCCGGTGAACTGGCCGGCGGTCAGCTGCTTCTTGTGCGTGATGCCCTCGGCGTTGCTGCCCGCGAAGATGCTGGTGGCGCGCTCCTGCGACAGCGCCGCCGCGGCGTAGCCCGCGTCGCCCGGCCGCAGGTTGCCGATGCGGCCCTGGGCGTCGTCGACGATGAAGTAGCCGACTTCGTCCTTGTAGCTGCCATTGCGCTGCGTGAGCGTGTAGCTGACCGAGGTCTTGCCGGTGCTGCCGGAAACCTGCCAGACGCTGTCGCCGCCCGCGTACGCCGTCGCCAGCGCGATGCTGGCCGGCGGCGTGCTGACGAATGACGGGTCTCGGTTGGTGACGATCACGTTGATCTGCACCGTGACCGCCGCTGACTGCAAGGCGCCGTCGCTCACCACGTACTGGAAGCTGTCCGAGCCGGAGTAGGTGGCGAGCGGCACATAGGTGACCGTGCCGTTGGCGTTGACGGTGACGCTGCCGTGCGCGGGGCCAGCCAGGATCACCGGCACCAGGCCGGCGCGCGGGGTTTCGACGTCCCTGTCGTTGGCCAGCACGTCTATGGTGACACTCTTGCCTCGCTCCACGTCGACCGCTTCGCCCACGGCGACCGGCGGGTCGTTGACCGACAGGACGTCGACGTGCATCGTGGCGGTGGCGCTCGCGCTGCCGTCGCTCACGGTGTAGGTGAAGCTGTCGGTGCCGTGGAAGTCGGCGTCGGGCCGGTAGAAGAACGCCCCGCTGGCGTCGCGGATCACCGTGCCATGTAGCGCCGAGCCGGCCGTGATGGTCAGCGCCGGGCCGTCGATGTCGCCGACCAGCGGCTCCAGCAGCACCAGGGCCAGGCCGTCCTCCGCCATGGTCAGGTGGCCGTCGTGCGCCACCGGCGCGTCGTTGACCGGCGTGACCTCGATGGCCACGGTGACCACCACGGATTGGGACTGGCCGTCGCTCACCAGGTAGGTGAAGCTGTCGGCTCCGAAGTAGTCCGGGTCGGGCGTGTAGTTGAACGTGCCCGCGGAGTTGCCCCACAGCGTGCCGTGCGCCGGGCCCGACGCCACCACGATTTCCAGGTAGTCACCGTCGACGTCGGAAGCGCTCGCCAGCAGGTTGCCGAAGACGGAATCGTCCTCGGCGACGGTGAGGCCGCGGCCGGTGAGCACCGGCACGTCGTTCACCGACTCGACGACGATGGACAGGCGCGCCTCGTTGCTGGTGGCACCCGCGAAGTCGCGCAAGGCGAAGCGGATCTCGTCCGCGCCGTTGAAGTTGGGCGCCGGCGTGTAGGTATAGGTGCCGTTGCTGTTGGCCACAAGCGTACCGTGCGCCGGCGCGCCCAGGATCACCGGCACCAGGGTGTCGGCGTCGTTGTCGACGTCCAGGCCATAGCTGCGGAAGTCGATCACCAGCGGCACGTCTTCCCGGGCCGGCACCGGCGCATCGTGCGCCACCGGCGTGTCGTTGCGCGGGCGAACCTGCACCTGGAACGTGGTCGCCAGCATGGAATACAGCTCGCCGTCGCTCACCCGGTAGCTGAAGCTGTCGGAGCCGTGGTAATCGAGGTTCGGCGTATAGCTGAAGGTCCCATTGGCATTCAGCGCCAGGGTTCCATGTTGCGGGCCCGAGAGCAGTTCCGCCGTGAGCGCGGCGCTGTCGACGTCGCTGGCCGTGTCCAGCACGTTGCCGGTGAGGACGCTGTCTTCCGCGATCACCACCGAATCGCCGTGGGCAATGGGCGCGTCGTTGACCGGGGTCACGGTGAACGACACCGTGGCGATGCGCGACATCAGCTGGCCGTCGCTCACCCGGACGGTAAAACTGTCGCCGCCGAAGTAGTCGGCACCTGGCGTGTAGCTGAAGCTGCCGTTGGCATTCAGGTGCAGGACGCCATGCGTGGGGCCATCGACCAGGACGGCGGCCAGCGGCATGCCCTCGACGTCGGCGGCGCTATCCATCATGTTACCGAGCGCGAGCCCGTCCTCGGCCAGGGTCAGCGACTGGTCCCCCAGGGTCGGCATGTCTTCGTCCGGCATGACCGTGAAGGCCAGCGTCGCTTCGTTGCTCTCCACCCCTTCGCCGTCGGCCAGCACGTAGCGCATGGAGTCGTAACCGTAGTAGTTGGGGGCCGGCAAGTAGGTATAGCTGCCGTCCGCGTTCAGCGCCAGGGTGCCGTGCAGCGGACCCGAGACGATCCGCGGGGTGAGCGGCGTGCCTTCAACGTCCGTGCCGAACTGCCGCAGGTCGAAAGCTGCCATCTCGTCTTCGAGGAGGACGATCCGGGCATCCGTGGCTACCGGTAAGTCGTTGACCGCGCCGACGGTGATGGTCACAACGGCCAGACGGCTATCGAGTTCGCCGTCATTCACGCGGTAGACGAAGCTGTCGCCACCGTTGAAATCCGGCTCACCCTGGTAGCTGAAGGTCCCGTCCGGATGGAAGGTGACGCTGCCGTGGATCGGGCCGGCGACCAGTTCCGCCGTGAGGGCACCGCCCTCGACGTCGGAAGCCGAGGCCAGCAGGTTGCCGGACAGCGGCGTGTCTTCCGTGGCCAGGAAATCCTGGTCCAGCAGCGCGGGCCGGTCGTTGACCGCGTCGACCGTGATGCGGACCTTGCAGACGCTGCTCGTGGCGCCCTCGCCGTCGCGGAACAGGAAGTACACGAAGTCCAGGCCGTTGAAGTTGGCATCGGGCTGGTAGGAGAAGGTGCCGTCGGCGTTCTCCCACAGGCTGCCATGGGCCGGCAACCCGATGATGACCAGATCGATGCTGGCATCGTCCACGTCGTAGCCGTAGCTGCGCAGCGGAAGGATCAGCAGTTCGTCTTCGCGCGTGTACGCGAGGGCGTCGTTCGCGATCGGGTCGTCGTTGAACGGGGTCACGTCGATGCTGACGGTGGCCACGCGGCTTTCCGCTTCGCCGTCGCTGACGACGTAGGTGAAGCTGTCCGGACCGTTGTAGTCGCCGTAACCGCGGTAGCGGAAATTGCCGTCGGCCAGGATCTCCAGGAAGCCGTGCGCCGGCCCGGCCACGACAGAGAAGGACAGCGTTGCGCTGTCGATGTCGCCGGCGTTTCCCTGCAGGGTGCCGAGCAGCGGCGCTTCCTCTTCGACCACGAGTTGCGAGTCGGCCAGCGTCGGCTCGTCGTTGACCGGCCGCACGTCGATGGCGACGGTCGCGACATCGGACTCCAGTTCGCCGTCGCTCACACGGTAGGTGAAACTGTCGGGGCCGTAGTAGTTTGCGTCCGGGGTGTACGTAAAGCTTCCGTCCGGATGCAGGTCCACGGAGCCGTGCGCCGGACCGGCGACGATGGACGCCGTCAATGCGCTGCCTTCCGTGTCGGCCGCGGTGGCCAGCAGGTCGCCGCTGATGGCGTGGTCCTCGTCGCCTGACGCGGTCTGGTTCGCCAGCGTCGGTGCGTCGTTGACAGCCGCGATCGTCAGCGTCAGTGTGGCCACGTTGCCGACCAGGCCTTCGCCATCGCGCAGCGCGAAACGCACGGTGTCGATGCCGTTGTAGTTGGCGTCCGGCGTGTAGGTATAGCTGCCGTCGGCGTCCAGGGTGAAGCTGCCGTGGGCCGGCAGCGCATCGATGACCGGCTCCAGCGCCGAGCTCTCGATGTCCAGGCCGAAGGCGCGGAGGTCGACGATGCGGCTGCCGTCCTCATCGAGGCTGGCCGTCGCGTCCTGCGCCACCGGTGCGTCGTTTACCGACGTGACGGTGATGCTCACCAGGGCCGCAGCCGAGTCGAGCTCCCTGTCGTTCGCGACGTAGCTGAAGGTGTCGGTGCCGAAGAAGTCGGTCGCCGGCTTGTAGACCGCGACGCCGTCCGTGCCGATGGTGACCGTGCCGTGCTTCGGTTGTGCGGTAACGCGCCAGGTGAAGGCGGTGTTGTCGATGTCGGTGGCAGACAGGGCGATGGTCGCGCTGCCGTCTTCGGCGACGATGCCGGAGGCAGCGGCGGCGACCGGCGCGTCGTTCACCGGCGTTACCGTGATATGAACGGTCGCAACGTTGGAGCTCTCGTCGCCCGCAGCACCAGCGATGCGATAGCTGAAGCTGTCGTCGCCCGCGTAGTCCGCATCCGGCAGGTAGATGAACGTGCCGTCGGCATCCAGGGTCACGCTGCCATGGGCGGCTTGCGACACGATCTGCGCCGAGTAGCCGGGCAGATGTGCGTTGGTGTCGTTCCCGAGCACACCCGCAACCAGGCTGCCGTCTTCCAGCACGGACACCACATCATCCGCTGCCTCGGGCGCACCGACGAGACGGACATCCTTGAGCGTGAGCTCGCTGGTGGCCGGCCCGAAGCCGATCAGGTCGAAGCTCAGGTTCACGATCGTCCCAGCCGCGATGCTGCGCAGGTCGAGCGTGTAGCTGGTGCTGCCATCCGCGAGGGAGCGGGAGCTTACGGCGCCGGAGCGCCTGGTGCCCACCTGTCCCTGTGCGTTGGCCTGCAGGTTCAGCGCCGCGTCGCTGTGCGTCAGCCCGATCCCGCCCAGCAGGCTCTGGCCGGTGACCGCGTCGAGCAAGGCCACTTCGAAGGCGTCCTGCGCGGTATTGCCGTTGGACCGGAGGCCCGCACCGGCAACGGTGAAGGTCAGGAAACTGTCGTTCGAATCCATGACGAAGGCTTGGCTCAGGCGGGCCTGCGCTTGTGCCGACTCGCCCAGCGTCGCGGCGCCCGCGGCGATGGTCACCTGGCCCGATTGCGACCACCCGGCCGGGTTGGCAAGGGCGCCGTTCAGCAGCGTGGGATTGGCCAGCGTCAGGTGCTGGGTCACGCCGGCTGCCCCGGCAGTGACCGTTCCGGCGGCCGTCCTGATGGACGTCTCCGCCCGTGCCGGCATCGCCTGCGCCGGGGCGAGCGTGACCGAGCCGAACGTGCCGTTGTACACGTGCATGTCCACCTGGCGCATGCCAGGTTGCAGCGTTGCAGCCATCAGGTCGTGGCCGTCATCCGAGTGCTCGAGTCCAAGCGCGTGCCCGATCTCGTGCGCCAGCGCGGTCAGCAGGTCGACCCGGGAACCGGCCTCACTGCCCGACAGGGCGAGCAGCAGGCCACCGGAGGCCGCGTACTCCTCGCTGGACATCGGCGTGCCGTCCAGGAACCAGCCATGGCCGGCCGCGACCGCATCCACGGTGATGGTGAAGTCCTGCGTGGCGGCGACCGCATTGCCGCCAAGATCGCCAAGCGCGACCTGGATCCTGTCCAGGGCGGCGGGGGCGGCGCCAGCGGCCAGCCACAATGCCTTCGCCGCGGCCAGCAAAGGTTCGATGTCGGCGGCGGTGATCGCGGTGACAGCGGCGCTGCCTTCGCCTTCCACCGTCAGCGGCGCCGGTGCGCCGACGACGCGGAGGTTGTCGACGATCACTTCAGGCCGGATCGGAAACTGCTGCTGGGTGCCATTCGGGCCAGGCAGGGTGACGTTGGCGGGTCCGTTGAACACGGAGAGGGTGAACCGCCCCGCCTTGCCGCGCAGGGATTCCGGAACCTGGACCGACACGGGCCGCCATGCGCCGTCCAAAGTCGCGGTCTGGAACACGACGGCCGGGACCGGCGCCAAAGCGGAGCCGGCGCTCTCGAACGTCACCTGCAGCACGCTGTCCGGGTCCCAGCTGGCGATCTTGTAGTCGAAGCGCAGTTGCGAGCCGCCCGGGGGGAAGTACATCCAGTCGTGGCGGACCGGCGTGTCCGGGCTGACCGCAATGGCGTAGTCGAGCAGGTTCGACTGGACGAAGTGGAACAGGTCGAGCACCACGTCGACGCCCAGCGACTTGGTGACGTCCGCTCTAATGTTCGGGCCGAACTTGAGCAGTTCGACGGTCATGGACTTGACCGTGGAAGGAATGTTGATGGCCCAGGACAAGGCCACTGTCCGCATCGCGCTGAGAACCTGGTCCGCGATCGCGCCGGCGTTCGCCAGGCTGAGGGTGCCCTGGGCCAGGATCTTGCCCGTCTGGTCGACCATTTCCTTGTAAAGCTTGTCCCAGGCCTCCGTGAACAGGTCGATGGCGACGTTGTCGTAGCCCTTGGCACGCATGCTGTCGATGAACTCGGTCCACTTGGCCGTCGTGAAACGGGGGCTCAGGTCGAAAGCCTGGAGCGCGCCGCCGGACCCACCCTGGAAGGACCAGCCCGGGATTTCCGTCCATGTCGGCACGAAGATCGGGAAGCGCCCATACAAGGGATGCTGGCTGGACTGGAAGTCGCCATTGAAGACGGTAGGCACGGCCGTCGACGTGTCACCGAACTCCGTGTTGTTGAAGTTGATGGTGACCGTACGGCTTCCGGTGGCCGACCAGACGCCCGGGCCGCCGCCCCCCTGGACCGACCAGGCCCAACCAGTGCCTATGCCCTCCCATGGCACCGCACCCAGCTTTGACTTCAGGTCATCGGTCAGCGAATAGTTGCTCGCGAGCGACTTCGTCTCGCCGAAGCGGTACCAGGGCAGTCCGATGCTGCTCTCGCCCTGCTGGTACTGGTAGTCGGCCAGGGTTCGCCAGACATAGCTGGCCGTGTCGAACGGGAGGTCCTTCGACCTGACCATCGCAAGGTTTGCAGTGCCGCTGTACCAGCTCTGGACGCGGCTGTGCGGCAGCGCCATGCCGATGCCCAGGAGCGGAATGGCCTTGTCCTCCTTGAACATGGCACGGCCATCCAGCCTGATGTTGATGTCCGCGTCGACCACCGGCCGCCCGTTGGGCGTGAAGGTGAAGCCCCCGCCCGTCCCGCCAGTCGTGCCCAGGCGCTGGGACGCCGGCAGGTCGCTCTGGTAATCCTTGGCCTTGCCCTGGTTGGCCAGCGTCTGGTAGTAGTTGTCCGCGAAAGTGACGTTGGGCCACACCTGGACGTTGGGATCCTTGAAGTCCGCGAAGTCCACCTTGGCGAGGCCGGCGAACTTGACGACCCTTGCCGCGACATCCGCGACGCTGCTCATGCTGAACAGGGCGGCGCCGATTGCGGGACTGATCAGCGTGCCGGCGATCGAGGCCCCGCGCAAATAGTTGCGGATCGTCTCCAGGGTATCGCCCAGCGGCACTTCCAGGCTCTGCTGCACGAAGTCGTGCGGATCCAGCATGGTCATCTGGATGTTGCGCGTGTCCGTGTGATAGGTGCCGATCCGCTGGATCACCTCGCTGTTCACCGAAGCGCCCCGGCTATGGCCGATGAAGTGCAGCGACGACTTGAACAGCTTGCCTCCGTAGGCGACGTCCAGTTTCTCCATCGCGGCGTAGATGGCGCTTGCCGAGGCTTCGGCGAAGCCCGAATCGGAGATGCCCGACTCCACGATCCAGTTCGGCAACAGGACCAGCGGCTTGGTGTAGTCGATGGCCGCGAGCATGCGGTCGGCGCGCTCGAACTCGCCGCTGGCCTTGTTCAGGATCAGCACCGTGGCCCCGGACTTCTCCTGCATCGACACGGCGATTTCCCATGCCGTGGTTTCGCGCACGTTGTCGGGGGAGATGATGGGCGGCTGGAAGCCATGGGTGATCACCGTGACCGAGGGGAAGGTCTGGCCGTCGGACCGCACCGGCGCGACCTTGAAGGTGGCGGACTTGCGCCGCACCTCGCCGTCGGCATCGGTCACTTCCACGCCCCAGTAGTAGGTCTGCCCCGCCGTGAGCCTGGCGTCGGCAGGGAGCGTGAAGGTGTAGTTGCCATCGGAGGTGATGTCGATCTTCTTGGTCAGGATCCGGTTGGCGTTGACGTCCTGCTCGAACCAGTCGTTGATCGCCTTCTGCACCTTCTGGGAGAGCGCTTCATCCTCGATCCGCAGGGGATCGTTCGGAAACAGGCCCTGTCCCGGCGGCTTGGTGCTGACGTAGAGGGTGGCCTTCTCGATCTTCGTGCCCCCCACCGTCCAGGTGAACGTCGGGAGCCCCGTGCCGGCCTGGCTGGTCGGCGAAGTCAGGAACAGGAAGTCGTCGGAGATCGCCATCCCGTAGATCCAGGCGAACCCGCTATCGCCGCCAGGCGTGTTGTAGCGCTGCGGCTGCGCCCGGTCGCGCGGTACGAAGCTGGTGCCCTGCACCTTGAGGTCGATGGGATGGGTGATCCTGGCGGTCGCATCCGCCCTGGCATCGACAGCGGCCTTCAGCAGGCCTTCCAGGTCCCAGACGAACAGCGCCTGGTACATGCGGCTGTAGTAGCCGCTGTCGGGGCCGCCCATCTCCTCGACGAAGCCGTTGGCCATCAGCATCTTGCCGTTCGGCGACACGGCCAGCTTGTCCAGTGCGACGCCGGGGATGGGCGTGGTGGCACCCATGTACTGGGGCTGGCCCTTCTTGCCGAGCGGATCCTTGACGATGCCGATCTTGCCGCCGATCTGCTTGCCGAACATCGTCTCGTTGCCGAAATGCGGCGACTCGAAGATGAAGTTGTAGTCCGCGACGAGCGCGTACTCTTCTCCCCCGTACATCGCGAACACGACGCCATTGGCACGCTGCACGTTCAGCTGGTGCTGGCGCACGAGCCAGGCGGCATCTGCCGGCTTCAGCGGCACGGAATGCGTCTGGAGCTTGCCGAGCGATGTGCTGCCGTCCGGGTTCACCGTGACGGGATAGTCGAGGCCCACGAGGCCGTTGCTCGGGTCCAGCGAATTCGTCAGCAGGAACTCGCCCGCGTCGCCGGCGGCGGCCAGGAAGTTGGGGCCGCGTCCCAGGTTGGACTGGTTGGGCAGGTCCATCTTCACGACCCCGCCGCTCTTGATGCTGCCCTTGTTCTTGAAGTCGTCGATCTTCGTGAGGTCGATGATGA
>JAQGMU010000277.1 GCA_028292195.1 Ramlibacter sp.
ACGGCCACGTCGCCATGCTGCTGGCCGCGGCCCAGCACTTCGCGAAGAACCGCAACTTCGACGGCACGGTCTACCTGATTTTCCAGCCGGCCGAGGAAGGCGGCGGCGGCGCCCGCGAGATGATCAACGACGGCCTGTTCGAGAAGTTCCCCATGGAGGCCGTGTTCGGCATGCACAACTGGCCCGGCGGCCAGGTCGGCAAGTTCGCCGTCAGCCCGGGGCCGGTGATGGCGTCCACCGCCGAATTCAAGGCCGTCATCCGCGGCAAGGGCGGCCACGGCGCCATGCCGCACCTGGGCATCGACCCGGTGCCGGTGGCCTGCCAGATGGTGCAGGCCTTCCAGACCATCGTCAGCCGCAACGTGAAGCCGATCGATGCCGCCGTGATCTCGGTGACCATGATCCACGCCGGCGAAGCCACCAACGTGATCCCGGACAGCTGCGAGTTGCAGGGCACGGTGCGCACCTTCACCACCGAGGTGCAGGACCTGATCGAGAAGCGCATGCAACAGGTCGCCGGGCACGTCAGCGCCGCGCACGACGCGCAGTGCGAATTCGAGTTCCACCGCAACTACCCGCCCACCATCAACTCGAAGGCCGAAGCCGAATTCGCCCGCGAGGTGATGGCCGGGATCGTCGGCGCGCAGAACGTGCTGGTGCAGGAGCCCACCATGGGCGCGGAAGACTTCGCCTTCATGCTGCAGGCCAGGCCGGGCGCCTACTGCTTCATCGCCAACGGTGACGGCAGCCACCGCGAGATGGGCCATGGCGGCGGCCCCTGCATGCTGCACAACGCCAGCTACGACTTCAACGACGACCTGATCCCGCTGGGCGCCACCTACTGGGTGCGGCTGGCCGAAGCCTGGCTGGCCAGGGACAAGGCATGAGCGGGGCGTCGGACGCGTTCGCCCCGAGTTACGCCGAAGCCCGCGGCAAGTTCCTGCGAGCGGCCGCCGACGCCGGCCTGGCGGTGCAGTCCAGGCCCCACCCGCTGCGCGGGCTGGAGGGCGAGGAGCTCGCCATGGACGTGGCGCTCGACGGCGATCCGGATGCCTCGAAGCTTCTGGTCCTGAGCAGCGCCTGCCACGGCGTCGAAGGCTTTTGCGGCAGCGGCGTGCAGGTGGCGGCGCTGCGCGACGCGGCGTTGCGTGAAGAAGCGAAGGCGCGCGGTGTCGCGCTGCTGTACATCCACGGGCTCAATCCGTACGGCTTCTCGCACTTCTTTCGCGCCACCCACGAGAACGTGGACCTGAACCGCAACTTCAACGACTTCTCCAGGCCGCCGCCGGTGAATGCGGCCTACCGCGAAGTGCATCCGCTGCTGGTGCCGCCCGAATGGCCGCCGAACGCGGCGAACAACCAGGCGCTGATGCAATACGTGGCGGCCCATGGCGAGAAGGCCTACCAGAGCGCCGTCAGCGGCGGCCAGTACGAATACGCCGACGGCCTGTTCTTCGGCGGCCTGGCGCCGAGCTGGAGCAACCTCAGCGTGCGCGAAGTGCTGCGTGCCCACGGCCGGCGCGCCGCGCGGCTGGCCTGGATCGACATCCACACCGGTCTGGGGGCCAGCGGCGTGGGGGAGCGCATCTACGCCGGGCGCGACGACGCCGCCGACGTGGCCCGCTCCCGCGCCTGGTGGGACGGCGGCGGCCGCACGCCCATCACCTCGATCTACGACGGCTCGTCGACCTCGGCCTTCCTCACCGGCATGATGTTCAACGCCGCCTACGAGGAGTGCCCGCAGGCGCAGTACACCGGCATCGCGCTGGAGTACGGCACGGTGCCGGTGCTGCAGTCCCTGCACGCGCTGCGCGGCGAGCAGTGGCTGCGGCGGCATCCGGACGCGCCACGGGCGGTGGCGGACGGCATCCGGCAGGGGATGAAGCAGGCGTTCTATACGGACACCGATGGCTGGCGCGAGCAGATCGTCGCGCAGGCGCGGGAAGCCTTGCTGCAGGGGATCTCGGGCCTGGCGGCCTGACCATGGTGGGGTCGCCTTCGGCGAACCCACCCTACGAAACTGGCGGGGCTGAGTAGGGTGGGTTCGCGCAGCGACCCCACCACCGCTCCCCGGCGCGGCCGCACCTAAACCCGCGCCCGCTCCTGCGCAATCACCAGCAGCCCGTCGAAGATCAGGCTTTCCACCAGCTCGAACTGCACCGACATGTGCGGTTCCACCTTCCAGCCGGCGCCGCCGGTCATGATGCAGGCCGGCTCGGTGCCGCAATGCCGGCGCACGTGCTGCACCATGCGCTCGATCGCGCCGGCGATGGCGAAGGTGCCGCCGCTGGTGAGCGCGTCGCTGGTGTTGGTGGGGAATTCGCGCACGTCGCCGGTCGGCACGTGCAGGCCGGCGGTGCCGCTTTCCAGCGCCCGCAGCATGATGCCGTGGCCGGGCAGGATGAAGCCGCCCAGGAAGCGGCCCTCGGCATCGATGGCCTCCACCGTCACCGCGGTGCCCACCATCACCACCACCATCGGCCGCGGCTGGCCCTCGGCCAGCATGCGGTGGCGCGCGCCTATCATCGCCACCCAGCGATCGGCGCCCAGCCGCGTCGGGTGGTCGTAGCCGTTGGAGATGCCGGCCTCGGCATGGCTGGCCACCACCCACTGGGCCGGCACGTCCCACAGCTCCTCCATCTGTTCCTCGGCCCGGCGCCGGATGGCGTCGGCCGCCACGCAGCAGCCGATCATGCGCGCCGGAGCCTTCAGCCCGGCCCACGGGCCGTCGGCCAGCTTGTCGATGTTTTCCAGGAATTCGGCCCCATGGGCCAGCGGCTGCTCGCCGGCCCCCGGCCGCGCGTACAACGCCCACTTCAGCCGGGTGTTGCCGATGTCGAGGGCCAGCAGGGACATCGCTTCAGGGCCTCAGGCGGCCGCCTGCAGGGGTTCCTGCAGCGCGGCCAGCTCGCTGTGCAGCGCCT
>JAQGMU010000279.1 GCA_028292195.1 Ramlibacter sp.
CGACCAGCGCCCGCACCCGGACTTCGGGGTTGATCGCCTGCAGCGCCAACGCCGCGGATTCGGCCTTCGCCTGGCCGATGCGTTCGACGCTGTGCACGATTTGCCGCTGCAGATTCGTCAGGTCGACGTGGTCGTCGTCGACGATGGTGATGTGCCCGACGCCGGCAGTGCCCAGGTACAGCGCCACCGGCGAGCCGAGGCCGCCGGCGCCGATCACCAGCGCATGCGCTGCCAGCAGCCGCTGCTGGCCCTCGACGCCGATCTCGTCCAGCAGCAGGTGGCGAGAGTAGCGAAGGAGTTGCTCGTCGGTCATGGACGGATTTTCCATGCTATTGCGCGCGATCCAATGAAAAGCGGCCCGAGGGCCGCTTTTCGTCGAACGCGCGCTGCGAGATCAGTTTTCCTTCTTCTCCAGCTTGTTCTCGACGACCTGCGTCTTGCTGACGGCGACCGGGCGGCCCTTCAACTGGTTCAGTGCCTGCACCAGCTGGAAGTCCTTGTCGCTGCCGAACTCGGGCGGCATCTTGCGGTCGGTCGGGCCCTTCTTCGCCTCTTCCTCGGCGCGCTTGCGGGCGTCCTCACGGGCCTTCTCGCGAGCGGCGTCCTTCACTTCGGCGCCTTGGCCGCTGTTCAGGTGCTTGTCGAGGTCGGCTTCGCGGGTGCGCAGCGCGGCGAACAGGTTGCCGTCTTCGGTTTCGTCCACCATGACGTCCGGCACGATGCCCTTGGCCTGGATGGAGCGGCCGCTCGGCGTGTAGTAACGCGCCGTGGTCAGCTTCAGCCCGGTGTCCGGACCCAGCGGGCGGACCGTCTGCACGGAGCCCTTGCCGAAGGTCTGGCTGCCCAGGATCACGCCGCGGTGGTGGTCCTGCAGGGCGCCGGCCACGATCTCGGATGCCGAGGCGGAGCCTTCGTTCACCAGCACGATCAGCGGAACGCTCTTCAGGCCCGAGGGCAGGTTGCGCAGCGGGTCAGCCCCGGCGCGACGCTGGTAGAACTCCGGCGACGCCTTGTAGGTGAACTTGCTTTCCGGCAGCTGGCCGTTGGTCGACACCACGCTGACGTTTTCCGGCAGGAAGGCCGCGGAGATGGCCACGGCCGAATCCAGCAGGCCGCCCGGGTCGTTGCGCAGGTCGAGCACCAGGCCCTTCATGTTCGGGTCGGACTTGTACAGCTCCTGCACCTTGCGGGCGAAGTCGTCGACGGTGCGTTCCTGGAACTGGGACAGGCGGATCCAGCCGTAGCCCGGCTCGATCATCTTGCCCTTCACCGACATCGTCTTGATCTCTTCGCGGGTGATCGTCACCGGGAAGCTGCGGTTTTCATCCTTGCGGTAGATCGTCAGCGACACCTTGGTGTTCGGCTCGCCGAGCCTGCGCTTGACGGCGTCGGACAGGGACAGGCCCTTGACCGCGGTGTCGTCGATCTTGGTGATCAGGTCGCCGCTCTTCAGGCCGGCGCGGTAGGCGGGCGAGCCCTCGATCGGCGAGACCACCTTCACCAGGCCGTCTTCCTGCGAGATCTCGATGCCGACGCCGACGAAGCGGCCCGACGTGCCTTCGCGGAATTCCTTGAAGGACTTCTTGTCGAAATACTGGGAATGGGGATCCAGGCTGGCCACCATGCCGGAAATGGCGTCGGTGATCAGCTTTTTCTCGTCGACCGGTTCCACATAGTCTGTCTTGACCATGCTGAAAACGGCGGCGAGCTGCTGCAGTTCTTCCAGGGGAAGCGGGGCCAGGGAGCCGCGGGCTACGGTCTGCAGTGAGACCGTGGTCAGCGCTCCGGCAATGGCGCCTACGGAAATCCAGCCGGCAATCTTCAGTTTTTGGCTCATGGGGGGTCCAGGGTCCTCTCGTCTTCAATATACACCTGAGAAGGTAATCAGACGCCTTTACCCGACCGGGGTTCCCAGCCGCGCCCCCGCGGGGTGTGAAAAAAACGCGAAATCAGGGGCGAACTGTCCTACGTAAAGTTCTGGTCAAGCGCGGCCCTGGCGGGCGACGGCCGCGGCGGCCCGGGCGGCGGCCTCGGCGGCGCCCAGGTAGTAGTGGCGGATCGGCCGCAGCTCGGCATCGAGTTCGTAAACCAGCGGGATCCCGTTGGGGATGTTCAATCCCACGATGTCGTCGTCGGAGATGCCATCCAGGTACTTCACCAGCGCCCGCATCGAGTTCCCATGGGCCGACACCACCACCCGCTTGCCGGCGCGGATCGCCGGGGCCATCGACTCCTTCCAGAACGGCAGCACCCGCGCCACGGTGTCCTTCAGGCACTCGGTCAGCGGAATCTCGTCCGGCTTCAGCCTGGCGTAGCGGATGTCGCTGCGCTCGCTGCGGGGGTCGTCCGGCTCCAGCGGCGGCGGCGGCACGTCGTAGCTGCGGCGCCAGATCAAGACCTGTTCGTCGCCGAATTTCCGGGCCGTTTCCGCCTTGTTCAGGCCCTGCAGGCCGCCGTAGTGGCGCTCGTTCAGCCGCCACGAATGCGCCACCGGCAGCCAGGTCCGGTCCATTTCGTCCAGCACGTGCCACAAGGTGCGGGTGGCGCGCTTCAGCACGCTGGTGTAGCACAGGTCGAAGTCCCAGCCTTCGGCCTTCAGCAGCCGGCCGGCCTGGATGGCCTGCGCCAGGCCGGTGGGCGTCAGGTCGACGTCAGTCCAGCCGGTGAATCGGTTTTCCAGGTTCCAGGTCGATTCGCCGTGGCGGATCATGACGAGCTTGTGCATGGGCTTGGCAAATGTGGGGAGCAACCCGGCATTCTAGAATTGCGGGTTGCCCGCATCGTGCCGGGCCGAGAAGAAAGGTTGGAATGAATCCGTTGCCGTTTTTGCTGCACAACTGGTCGCTGGTGCTGATCGCCCTTGTTTCCGGAGGCCTGCTGCTGTGGCCGACCATCCGCCGCGGCGCCGGCGGCGGCCTCACGCCCAACGGCGCGGTGCAGCTGATCAACCGCGAGAGGGCGGTGGTCGTGGACGTCTGCGAAAGCGATGAGTTCGCCGCCGGACACGTGGCGGGCGCGCGCAACATCCCGCTGAACCAGCTGGAGAAGCGGCTGCCCGAGGTGGTCAAGAACAAGACCCTGCCGATCGTCCTGGTGTGCCAGACCGGCGGCCGGGCGAAGCGCGCCCTGGGCGTGGCGAAAGGCCTGGGTTACGACCAGGCCGTCGTGCTGGGCGGCGGGCTGGGTGCCTGGAAAGAAGCTAACCTGCCCCTGGAAAAGTCCTGAATCACCCCCATCTAACGCACATGCAGAACGTCAAGATGTACACCACAGCGGTTTGCCCCTTTTGCATCCGCGCCAAGCAGATCCTCAAGGCCAAGGGGGTCGCCACGATCGAGGAAGTCCGCATCGACATGGAGCCCGACGAGCGGATGAAGATGATGGAGATCACCGGCCGCCGGACGGTGCCGCAGATCTTCATCGGCGAGACCCACGTCGGCGGCTGCGACGACCTGATCGCGCTCGACGGCCGCGGCGGCCTGGTGCCGCTGCTCAACGGCCCGGCCGCCTGACGGGCTGCCGCCTGCCCTGCGCCGGCGAGCGATAATCGCCGGCTGCACCGAGACTGCGCCCGCCCGGAGCAACCGGCGGGCATTTTTTTATTTCGTACCGAAAGGCATTCGCCATGGCCGACAACAACGATCCCGTGTTCCAGATCCAGCGCGTCTACATGAAGGAAGCTTCGCTGGAGCAGCCGAATTCGCCCGCCATCCTGCTGGAGCAGGAGCAGCCCAGCGTCGACATCCAGCTGGGCGTGGAAGCGCAGCAGGCCGCCGAGGGCATGTATGAAGTGGCCGTGTCGGCCACCGTCACCACCAAGGTCAAGGACAAGACCGTGTTCCTGGTGGAAGTGAAGCAGGCCGGCATCTTCTAGATCCGCAACGTGCCGCCCGAGCAGTTGCAGGCCATCATGGGCATCGCCTGCCCGCAGATCGTCTACCCCTATCTGCGCAGCAACGTGTCCGACATCGTCACGCGCGCCGGCTTCCCGCCCGTGCACCTGGCCGAAATCAACTTCCAGGCCATGTACGAACAGCAGCAGGCCCAGGTGCAGCAGGGCCAGCCCTCGCCGATCATCACCACGGCCTGAGCCAGGCCCATGGACATTCTCGTGCTCGGGGCCGGCGCCTGGGGCACGGCGCTGGCCATCAGCGCGGGGGCGCGCCATCGCGTCACGCTGTGGGCGCGCGATGGGGCGCAGGCCGCGGCCATCGTGGCCGACGGCGAGAACCGCAGGTATCTCGCCGGCTTCCGGCTGCCGCCGGGTGTGCGGGTCGAAAGCGGCCCGGCGTCCGGGCTGGCAGCGCTGGCGCAGCGGCATGAGCTGGTGATCCTGGCCTCGCCGATGGCGGGCCTGCGCGAGCTCCTCACCCGCCTGGCCTCCTGCGGCCGTCCGGTCGCCTGGCTATGCAAGGGTTTCGAAACGCCGACCGGCCTCCTGGGCCACGAGATCCGGGCCGAAGTGGCGCCCGGACTGGCGGGCGGTGCCTTGAGCGGCCCCAGCTTCGCCGAGGAAGTGGCGCGCGGCCGGCCCAGCGCGCTGGTGGCCGCCAGCGAATCCGCCGCGGTGCGCGATGCGCTGGTCGCGGCCTTCCATGCGCCGGCGATGCGCATCTATGCCAATGACGATCTCGCCGGGGTCGAGGTCGGCGGCGCGGTGAAGAACGTGCTGGCGATCGCCACCGGCCTGTGCGATGGCCTGGCGCTGGGCCTGAACGCCCGCGCGGCGCTCATCACCCGCGGCCTGGCGGAAATGACGCGGCTGGCGGTCGCGCTCGGCGGCCGCGCCGAAACCTGCATGGGCCTGTCGGGACTGGGCGACCTCGTGCTGACGGCCACCGGCGACCTGAGCCGCAATCGCCGTGTCGGCCTGCTGCTGGCGCAGGGCCGCACGCTGCAACAGGCGGTCGACTCGCTGGGCCACGTGGCCGAAGGCGTGTATTGCGCGCGCACGGTGGTCGAACGGGCGGCGCGCCTGGGCGTGGAGATGCCCATCGCCAGCGCGGCGGTGGACCTGCTCGATGGCCGGCTTAAGCCGGCCGCGGCGGTGGCGGCATTGATGGGCCGCGACCCGGCCGCCGAAGGTTCCTGAGGGCCGGCCGCGGTGTCGCAGCTCAGGCGTCGATCCTCAGCAGCCCCTGGCGAACCTCGTCCAGGCTGCTCGGGCGCACCACGCGTCCCAGTTCCTGGCCGTCCTTCAGGAAGACCAGCGTCGGCCAGAGCTTGACGCGGTAACTGCGTCCCAGCGGCCGGCCCGGGCCGTCCTCGACCTTCAGGTGGCGCACGTCGCGGTGCGATTCCAAGGCGCCGGCAATCAGCGGCTGGGCCGCGCGGCACCAGCCGCACCAGCCTGTGCCGAACTCGAGGACCGTCGCCCCTGCCAGTGCATCCACCTCGGCGCGGGCGGGTTCCTTTTCGGCATAGGAGGTGTTCATGCCTGCATTGTCGGGGCGAACGCCGCGGGCGCGCAGTCAGCGCGGGGCGCTCCCGCCTGTAGTCGCAGGCAGGCCCGTTTCTCTGCCCAGGCCCCTAGTCCAGCACCAGCTGGGTCTGCGTCACAACCGAGCAGAGCTTGCCCGCCTCGTTGCGCAGCGTGGTCTGCCAGACCATGGTCGTGCGCCCGCGGTGCAGCGCCACGCTTTCGGCGCTGACCGTGGTGTTCACCGCCGCCCCGCCGATGAACTTGGTGCTGGAGTCGGTGGTGGTGGTGCGCTTGCCGGGCGGCAGGTTCAGCACGGTGCCGACGGCGCCCAGCGTGTCGGCAAAGGCCATGTGCGCGCCACCGTGCAGGATGCCGCCGGCCGTGCACAGCTGCGGCCGCACCAGCATCGTGGCCGTCACGCGCGTGGGCGTGGCCTCCGTCAGGCGCACCCCCATCAGGCCGGGGAACAGCGGTTCCAGCAATTGCTGCATTTGGTCGATGCTCATGGTCACCTCTCGCTCCGATGGATGCCGATGGTGCCGCGAACTTGGCCACTCCGCCAGCGGTGGAACCGACGAGACGCTATGCTTCCGCCCCATGAGCGCAGCCTTCGATTTCTCGCCCGCCGCCATCGCCGAACTCGCGCGCGGCGACGCCGCCCGCGCCCTGGCGGAGGACGTCGGCGCCGGCGACCTGACGGCCGGCCTGGTGGACCCGGCGCGGCGCGCGGTGGCCCGCGTGCTGGCGCGCGAGAGCGCCGTGATCTGCGGCGCTCCCTGGGCGGAGGCCGTCTTCCGCCAGGTCGACCCCGCCTTGCAGGTGCGCTGGCTGGTGCCCGAAGGCACGCGCTGCCAGGCTGACCAGGTGGTGCTGGAAGTGGAAGGCGCGGCGCGCTCGCTGCTGACGGCCGAACGCACGGCGCTCAATTTCCTGCAGTTGCTCAGCGCCGTCGCCACCAAGACCGCAAGCTACGTGGAAGCGGTGCGCGGCACGCGGGCGCAGATCGTCGACACCCGCAAGACCCTGCCGGGCCTGCGCCTCGCGCAGAAGTACGCGGTGAAGACCGGCGGCGGCACCAACCACCGCATCGGCCTTTACGACGCCGTGCTGATCAAGGAAAACCACATCGCCGCCGCCGGCGGTGTCACCGCCGTCCTGCAGGCGGCGCAGCGCGTGGCCGCGCGCGCCAGCTTCGTCGAGATCGAAGTCGAGACGCTGGCGCAGCTGAAGGAGGCGCTGGACGCCGGCGCCCGCATGGTGCTGCTGGACAACATGGACCTGGCCACCCTGCGCGAAGCCGCCCGCATCAACGCCGGCCGCGCGATCCTGGAGATCTCCGGCGGCGTCACGCTGGATACGCTGCGGGCGCTGGCCGAAACCGGCGTCGACCGCATCTCGATCGGCACCCTGACCAAGGACATCAAGGCCACCGATTTCTCGATGCGTCTAAAGGAACTATGAGCGCAGTCATCCCCCTCAAGCAAGTCGACTACGAGCACCCGCTGCCGGGCAACACGTGCGACACCAAGCACGCCTGGGCGCGGCTCCCGGAGGAGCCGTCGGCCGCCGAGCGCGTGCAGCTGAAAGAGCGCATCAAGCGCCTGCTGAAGGAGCGCAACGCGGTGATGGTGTCGCACTACTACGTGCACCCGGACCTGCAGGATCTGGCCGAGGAAACCGGCGGGATCGTCAGCGATTCGCTGGAGATGGCGCGCTTCGGCCGCGACCACGCGGCACAGGCGCTGGTCGTGTCGGGCGTCCGCTTCATGGGTGAGACGGCGAAGATCCTGTCGCCGGAAAAGCGCGTGCTGATGCCCGACCTGGACGCGACCTGCTCGCTCGACCTGGGCTGCCCGGCCGACGAGTTCGATGCCTTCTGCAAGCAGCATCCGGACCGCACCGTGGTGGTCTACGCCAACACCAGCGCCGCCGTGAAGGCGCGGTCCGACTGGCTGGTCACCTCCAGCTGCGCGGTGGACATCGTGCGCGCGCTCAAGGACAAGGGCCACAAGGTGCTGTGGGCGCCCGACAAGCACCTGGGCGCCTACATCCAGCGCGAGACCGGCGCCGACATGGTGTTCTGGAACGGCTCCTGCATCGTGCACGACGAGTTCAAGGCCTTCGAGCTGGAGGACCTGAAGCGCCGGCACCCGCGGGCCAAGGTGCTGGTGCACCCCGAGTCGCCGGCCGACGTGATTGCGCTGGCCGACGCGGTGGGCTCCACTTCCGCCATCCTGAAGGCGGCGCGCGAGCTCGATGCCCCCGAGTTCATCGTGGCCACCGACAACGGCATGATGCACAAGCTGCGCAAGCTGAACCCGGGCAAGGTTTTCATCGAGGCGCCGACCGCCGGCAACAGCGCCACCTGCAAGAGCTGCGCGCACTGCCCCTGGATGGCGATGAACGGGCTGGCGGGGCTGGCGCACGTGCTGGAAACCGGGACCAACGAAGTCTTCGTCGACCCCGCGCTGGGCGTGCGGGCGAAGTTGCCGATCGACCGGATGCTGGCCTTCACCGCGGCGCTGAAGGCGGGCCAGCCGGCCGGGGCGCTGGTGCCGAACATCGGGGCGGCCTGAAGCCGGCCGCGCGCTAGCAGGTGCAGGTCGCGGTCTTGACGCAGCTGTACGAGTAGGAGACCGGGCTGGTGTCCACCGCGAAGCACACGTTGCCGAGGATGTAGTCCGGGTTCTTCGCCTTGCCGGTGCAGGCGGCGCCCATCCAGCCCGAGGCGCAGTGCGCGGTGCAGGCGGCATCGGCGGTGGTGATCAGCGGTGCGCAAGGGGTCGCCGCCGTCCGTGCCGTGTTGCAGGCGCCAAGGTTGGGAAAGCCGCCGACCGTGGCGGAGACATTGCTCATCGGAACATCGCCTGGGCAGAAAACGCCGCAGCCGGAGAGGGCCACCAGAACCAGCATGGCCCCGCATCCGCGCGACAGCCTCGTGGGGCAGACTCGCATGGGGGTTCTCCTGTGAGGGGACGGAACGCGCTGCCGCGCACGGGCAGCCCCAGCAGTCTGGGCGATCCCGCCGCGAATTCAAGCCGGCCCGCCGTGCGGGGCCGAAGCCCGTGCCGCGTCAGACGCAGGTGCAGGTGGCACCCTGGCCGCAGCTGTAGGCCCAGCTTGTCCGCGTGCTGTCCTCGGGGAAGCAGGCCAGCCCGACGACGGCATAGGCAGCGGTGATGGTCGCCTTGCAGAAGTTCCCGCTGGGGCCGGTCGTGCAGTAGGTCCTGCAGGCCGCCGACGGCCCGGTGGGCACCGCGCAGGTGGCGGTGGCACGCACCGCCTCGCAGGCGGCGGCGCTGGCATAGCCGCCGACGTTCGTGAGCACCGCCGGCTCAGGGATGTCGGCCGGGCAGAACACGCTGCCGGTGCTGCAGCCGCACAGGGCAAGGGCGGCCAGGGCGGCGCGGCTGCGCGACACGAGGGTCAGTCGACTTTCCATGGGACTCTCCCGCGAAAGG
>JAQGMU010000284.1 GCA_028292195.1 Ramlibacter sp.
GGCTGGCCCGGCAGCGCCAGCGCGGCGACCGGCCGATCCCCCGGCTGTTCGCCACCGCATTCTTCCGGCATCGCCTCGCGTGAGCCCGGCTGCATCCAATTTTGTAGCGCCCGACCCACAGCGGGGCACGGAAATCGCAGCTTCTGCTGGACGCCGCCGGCCGCAGCTATAACATTTATAGCGATGGCCACCGAGTCCCTGCCCACCTACTACGACGTCCTGCAGGTCGAGCGCGATGCCTCGCCCGAGCGGGTGCGCGCCGCCTACCGCCGGCTGGCGCAGACCTACCACCCCGACAAGATGCCGGGCAACGCCAACGCCTCGCGCGCGATGGCCGCGATCAACGCCGCCTACGAAGTGCTGTCCGATGGCCACCGCCGCGCCGAGCACGACCTGTGGATACGCCGCGCCGAGCACACCCGCCATCCGCTGCCGCCGGTGCCCAGCGTGCCAGCCACGCTTTGGGCCTTCCTGCACCCGGCCACGCACTGGGCCTGGTACCTGCTGGGGGGTACCTTCGTGTTCGTGATGGGCACCCTGGTCACCGCCGTCTACCTCACGGCCATGCCGGCACGGGCCAGCGCCAAGGCCGAGCCTTGCAAGCTCTCTGCGCCAGCCGTTTCGGCGGGCTGCGCGGCCCGCTGAGCCAGCCTCGCCTTCGCGCACGACAGACCTCGCTGACGGGCAGACCCGTCCGCGGCCTATGCCAATCCGGCCAGCCCGGCCGCATCTTGGAAACATAGCCCCCAAAGGAGTTTTCCACTATGCATCGAAAAACACTGATCGCAGCCGCGCTGGCCGCAGGCGCGTTGATGGGCCTCGGCACCGCGGCGCAGGCCACCCCGGCCATCGTGGCGGGAACCACGGTCTATGTGCAACCCGCACCGCCGGCGCCGATGTACGAGGCTGTCCCCAGCGCGCGCGCCGGCTACATCTGGGCCCCGGGTCACTACGAGTGGCGCGGCGACCGCTACGAGTGGACCACCGGCCGCTGGCTGGAAACCCGCCGGGGCTGGGCCTGGCAGGAGTCGCGCTGGCAGCAGCGCCCCGACGGCTCGTGGTACATGGCGGGCGGCGAATGGGTCAGCGCGGACAACTACTCGGCCAATGACGAGCGCATGCGCGAGCGCCGCTGGCGCGACGAACGCTCCGGCTCTGGCGCCCGGGATCGCGACCGCGACGGCGACGGCGTGCCGAACCGCTACGACGCTTATCCGGACAACCCGTACCGCAACTAAGCGGCAGGCCTGAGGCGGCCGCAGGCGGCTGCGTCAGGCTCCACCAAGCCACGCGTCCAGCTTGGCAAAGGTGCCGGTCCAGCCACGCTCGTGGTTGGCACGGGCCTCGGCGTCGACGAAACGCTCATGCAGGAAGTCGAGCACGGTGCCACTTGCCTCTGGCCGCAGCGCCACCGTCACGCGCGAGACCCGCTCCGGCGTGCTGTGCCAGGCCCAGCTGAACACCAGCCTGCGCTGCGGCACGACCTCCTCGTAGCTCCCACCGACTTCATGCTCCTGGCCATCGGGCGTGCGAAAGCGGATGCGGTAACGCCCACCGACCCGCACATCGAGTTCCGCCAGCAGCACCGAATTCGGCTCACCCGGGCCGAACCATGCGCTCAGCGCTTGCGGATCGGTCCACGCGCGCCAGACTTTTTCGCAGGCGACGGGGTAGCGGCGGGTGAACCGGAGCTCCTGGCGCTCCGCTTGCGGGTTGGCCATGGCTGCACTTCCTCCTGGTGGTAGAGATAGCGGCCCAGCGAGTCCAGCCGCGCGTTCCAGAACTGCTCGTAGTTCGCGAGCCACATGGCGGCATCCTCCAGCGCCTTGGGCGCCAGCTCGCAACGCACGGTGCGGCCTTCCTTGGCCCGCACCACCAGCCCGGCGTCCTCGAGCACCCGCAGGTGCTTCATGAAGCCGGGCAGCGACATCGCGTGCGGCTGCGCCAGGTCGCTCACCGACGCCGGCCCGCGCGTGAGGTGGTCGACCACGCTGCGCCGGGTGCCGTCGGACAGCGCCCAGAACACCTGGTCGAGGGCGGCTTCGCCCGCCAAGGGGGCGCCGGGCGTCAGGCGCCTCCCTGCATGTTCGGCTGCAGCATGCTGACGCGGTTGCGCTCGGTGTCGTAGAAGGCCACGTACCGGCCGACCCCCGGAATTTCCATCGGCTCGCCCAGCACTTCGCCGCCGGCCTTCTTCACCGCCGCCATGGACTTCGCGATGTCGCCCACGCCGATCACCACCGAGGGCACCTGCGCGGGCATCTTGTCGTCGCGGGGAAAGAAGCCGCCGTTGATGGCGCCGCGGGGGGCGTCCGCCTTGACGTCTTTCTCGGCGGTGGTGGCCAGGATGTAGTTGCCCATTTCCGGGCCCATCATCTCGGTCTTCCAGCCGAACACGGTCTGGTAGAAGCGGGCGATGCGCTCGCGGTCGACGTAGGGAAATTCGAAGTGAACGACGCTATCCATGCTGTTCTCCGGTGGGTTGGTCAGGTGCCGTCATGCGCGCGCCTGAGCGCCGCGATGTCCAGCTTCTTCATGTTCATCATGGCGGCGAAGGTGCGCTCGGCCTTCTGCGGGTCGGGGTCGACGATCCAGTCCAGCATGGCCCTGGGCACCACCTGCCACGACACCCCGTACTTGTCTTTCAGCCAGCCGCACTGCTGCGCCTCGACCGGTCCGCCGGCGCCAAGCCTGGTCCAGAAATGGTCCACCTCGTCCTGCGTGTCGCACATGATCTGCAGCGACACCGCTTCGTTGAACTTGAACACCGGGCCGCCATTGAGCGCGGTGAACGACTGGCCCGCCAGTTCGAAGACCACCGTCAGCACCGAGCCGGGCTGGCGGCCGTGGATCTCCTGGCCCGCCTTGGCGTAGTAGCTGGTCTGGGTGATGCGCCCGCCCGGGAAGATGCCGGTGTAGTAGCGCGCGGCCTCCTCGGCCTGGCTGTCGAACCAGAGGCAGGGAACGATTTTCGAAGCGATCTGCATGCGGTTGCTCCTGTGCTTACTTGGAAAGGCCGTCGTAGTGCTTGACGGGCACGCTGGCGAGGTCGAAGTTCTCGAGCGTGCGAAGGTTGATCGCCGCCATCTGCTGGCCGCCGGGACCGGCACCTTCGCCATACGGATGGATGCCGCAGTCCGGGCAGAAGCGGTGCTTGATGACGTGCTTGTTGAACAGGTAGGTGGCAGCGGCATCCTCGGCGGTCAACAAACGCAGCTGGGCGCGCCCCACGAACCACAGCAACGAGCCCTTGCGCGAGCACATGGAGCAGTTGCAGGCCATGCCGCTGTCGACCTCGCCTTCCACCTGGAACCGGATACGGCCGCAATGGCAGCTGCCTGTGTAGACCATGGACCACCTTGGTTGTTTGTTAACCGAGTGGTTTAGTTTAGCGAGGCGATGCGGTTTGTCAAGAAACGAGGGGTGAATGGGTGTGGCTGAGCAGAAACCAAAAACATGTCATTCCCGCGCAGGCGAATTGCTGTTCCGGAATCGGTTGCAGGCTAGATTTCGTGCGGCGAACCCCGACAAAGCAGAGCCCTCCCGTCGCGCCAGGCGGTGCGCGGTAC
>JAQGMU010000293.1 GCA_028292195.1 Ramlibacter sp.
GCCGCCGCCGCCGCCGGAGCGGCCGCCGCCGGCGCCAGCCCCAGCTGCCGCATGTCCTCCGGCGTGAGGATTTCGAACATCCGCACGACCTTGCTGACGCCGCTGACCTGGCGGGCGATCTGCGTGCCGCGATCGGCCTCGCGTTGCGTCACGCGGCCCATCAGATAGACCGTGCCGCGCTCGGTGACCACCTTGAAGGCGTTCGATTGCAGGTCGGCCGCGTCGACATAGGAGGCGCGGATCTGGCCCGTGACCAGCGTGTCGGACGAACGCTGCGTCAACGAGGTCGCCGGCATGACCGCCAGCTCGTTGACGATGCCGCGGACGTTGTCGACGCGGCCCACCACCTGCTCGGCCAGCTGGCGCGCGGCCTCGCTCGGCACCTCGCCGGTCAGCAGCATCTGGCGGTTGTAGCTCGTGACGTTGAAGTGGGACCTGTCGCCCAGCGCCTCGCGCAGGCGTTGCACCGAGCGCAGCTCGATCGCCTCGTCGTCGATCTGTGCGCCCGAGGTGCGGCGGTCGGTCGCCATCATCGCGGTGCCGATGGCGGCGCCGCCGATGATCAGCGGGGCGCAGCCCGCCAGTGCGCCGCCCAGCAGGGCGGCGGCCACCAGCCGGGTGGCCAGGGAGGAGAAATGCAACTTCATGGGGACGGTTCCTGGTCGCCGAGCAGCTGCGCGTCGACGCCGTCGCAGATGCAGTGGATGGCGAGGATGTGTACTTCCTGGATGCGCGCGGTCCGCTCGTGCGGCACGCAGATGTGCACGTCGGTCTCGCGCAGCACGTTCGCCATCTTGCCGCCGCCGCGCCCGGTGAGGGCCACCACGGTCATCTCGCGCTCGTGCGCGGCCTCGATGGCGGCCAGGATGTTGGCGGAGTTGCCGCTGGTGGACAGCGCCAGCAGCACGTCGCCGGCCTGGCCCAGCGCGCGCACCTGCTTGGAGAAGATGCGGTTGTAGTCGTAGTCGTTGGCGATCGCGGTCAGGATGGAGCTGTCCGTGGTGAGCGCGATCGCGGCGAGTTCCGGCCGCTCGCGTTCGTAGCGGCCGACGAACTCCGCGGAGAAGTGCTGCGCGTCGGCGGCCGAGCCGCCGTTGCCGCAGGCGAGCACCTTGCCGCCGCTGGTGACACAGGCCAGCACAGCCTGCACCGCCTGCGCGATCGGCTTGCTGAGCGTCTGTGCGGCCTGGTATTTCAGGTCGGCGCTGTCGATGAAGTTCTGCTGTATGCGTTGCTCGAGCATGATGGGGAATGATACCTGTGCACCCGTGCGGGCGCGCGAGCAAGGTTTTGTCAAGGCCATCAACAGCTCGTTACGCCGATTGCGGTTTCGTGCGCTTTGCAAGGAACGTGTAGGCCGCATCGGACGGCCGGCGCGTGGAATGGCCGACGCAAGGGCGGACGCGACCCGACAAGAGCTCACGCATGAAACTGACTCCACGGAAGTTGCAGCTCACTAATCTACGTATCGCTGGCTTCGTTGCCCGCTAGGTTCCAGTTCACAAATCAAGTCTTAGGAGAAGTTGCAATGGCTGTTTTCAAAAAAATCGCTGGTCTCATCGCAGGTGCTTCCGCTGTCGCCGTCCTCGGCGTGGCCATGGCGCAAGGCGTGCCGCCCAATCCCTTCATTACCAACCCCGCTCTCGGCGCCGGCCAGCAGAGCACCCACCTGACCTCCATGGGTGAGACCGGCGTGCCCGGCATGATCGACCAGGTCCAGACCGCCCAGACCGTCGTCATCGAGCGCACCGCCGTCATCGAGACGCCGGCCGTCGTTGCCGAGGCCCCCGCCCCTGTGGTGGTGGAGCAGCAGTCGATGGGTGCCGCCCCGGCGCCGGCTCCGCGGATGGTGGCCAAGGCCGACCGCAACTGATCGCTTAGCCCGGTCAGCCCAGCTGGGGCTCTGCGGCCCTAGCCAGCATCGAAGGCGGCGCGCATCCACTGGATGCCGCCGCTTTCTTCCATGCAGACCACATCGAAGCGGCAAGGCGGTTGCGTCCGCAGCCTCAGCAGGTAATGGCGGGCGGCGAATACGATGCGCCGCTGCTTGGCGGCCGTGATGCTGCCCAAGGCCCCGCCGAAGGCGCGCGACGCGCGCTTGCGCACTTCCACGAACACCAGGGTCCCGTCGCGGTCCCATAGCACCAGGTCGATCTCGCCGCCGCCGCGGCCGGGCGTCCGATAATTGCGCGCAGCCAGCCGCAGGCCGTGCCCCAGCAGGTGGGAAAGGGCACGATCCTCGGCTGCATCGCCTTGCGCCTTGCTGGTCGTGGTATTCGTCAGCACGGCCCGGCCTTCTTCAGGAGTGTTCTTGAGCGTTTCATTCGCCTCCGCCCTCGCCGCCGCGCGCGAGGCGGCGTCTTCGCAGAATTATCCCAAGGGCGCGCTCTATGTCGTCGCCACGCCCATCGGCAATTTGGCGGATATCAGCCTGCGGGCGCTGCACGTGCTGGAGCTGGTGGACTGCATTGCCTGCGAAGACACGCGCCACACGCAGGCGCTGCTGCGCGCCTACGGCATCGCCAAGCCGTCCGGCGGCTGGCTCAGCGTGCACCAGCACAACGAGGCGCAGGGCGCGCAGGAGGTGGTTCGGCGGCTGCAGGAGGGCGCGCGCATCGCCTATGCCAGCGATGCCGGCACGCCAGGCGTCAGCGACCCGGGCGCGCGCATCGCCGCCGCGGTGCAGGCGGCCGGGCTGCCGGTGGTGCCGGTGCCGGGCGCCAGCAGCATCACCGCGGTGCTCAGCGCGGCCGGCGCGGCGGGCGAGGAAGCCGGCTTCGTGTTCCAGGGCTTCCTGCCGGCCAAGCCGCAGGAACGCCAGCAGGCGGTGGAGCAGCTGCGCTCGGAGACGCGGGCGGTCGTCCTGCTGGAGGCGCCGCACCGCATCGCCGCGCTGGCCGAAGCGCTGGTGGCGCTGGGCGAGCGGCCGGTGACGGTCGGGCGCGAGCTGACCAAGCAATTCGAGGAAATCGCGACGCTGCCGTGTGCCGGCCTGCCGGCCTGGGTGGCGGTCTCGCCCCAGCGCAGCAAAGGCGAATTCGCGCTGGTGCTGCACCCCGTCGCGGCGCCCGAAGACGACCAGGAGCCCTTGCGCGTGCTGCGGCTGCTGCTGGCGGAACTGCCGGTGAAAAGCGCGGTGAAGCTGGCCGCGGAAATCACCGGGGCGCCGCGCAATGCGCTGTATGAGGCGGCACTCAAGGAAAAGGGCGGTCCCTAGATCACCAGCGGATCCACATCCACCGCCCAGCGGATCAAGCCGCGCGGCCGTTGCGCCTGCAGCTCTGGTTGCCAAGCCGCCAGGAAGCCTTGCAGCGCCGGCCGCGACCCGCTCTCCAGCAGCAGCTGGGCCCGTTCGACGTTCGCCACCCGCTGCACGGTCATAGGCACCGGCGAGTAAACCACCACATGGCCGCCTGCGTTGAGCGCGGCCGACGCGGTGGCCGCGGCTTGCAGGAACTGCTGGGCCACTTCCTGGGTGCGCGCCTCCGCCCGCAGCACCGCCTGGTACGCGAACGGCGGCATCGCCGCCTGCTGGCGCTCCTTCAGCTGCTGCTCGGCAAACGCCGGGAAGTCGTGCCGCTTCAACGCCGCGAACAACGGGTGCCCTGGATGCCAGGTCTGCACCCACATCTCGCTGGCGGCGGCCTGGGCCGCATCGCGCCCGGCCCGGCCGGCGGCCTGCATCAGCAGGCTGAACAGCCGCTCCGGGGCGCGGAAATCGCTGGAGAACAGCGCCGAGTCCGGGTTCACCGCCGCCACCAGCGTGATGCTGCGGAAGTCATGGCCCTTGGTCACCATCTGCGTGCCCACCAGCACGTCGACTTCACCGGAGTGCACCTGCGCCAGCTGCTCCTCGAGCGCGCCCTTGTGGCGTGTGCTGTCGGCGTCCATGCGGGCGATGCGCGCAAGCTGGCCGTCGGGCCGCCTGGCGTCGGCCAGCAGTTCGGCCAGCTGTTCCTCCAGCCGCTCGGTGCCGCGGCCGAGCGGGGCGATGTCGACGTTGCCGCAGGCCGGGCAGGCGCGCGGAACCCGCTCGGTGAAGCCGCAATGGTGGCAGCGCAGCGTGCGGTCGATCTTGTGGAACACGCGGTAGGCGCTGCAATGCGGGCAGTCGCTGCGCCACTCGCAGGAGCCGCACGCCAGCACCGGCGCATAGCCGCGCCGGTTCAGGAACACCAGCGACTGCTCGCCGCGGGCAATGCGCTCGCGGATGGCGGCCAGCAGCGGCGCCGAGAACAGCGTGTGCTTGGGCTGGTGGTTCATGTCGACCAGCCGCACCCGCGGCAGTGCACCGGCGCCGATGCGGCTGGGCATCTCCAGGCGGCGGTAGCGTCCGCGGTCGCAGGCCTGCCAGCTCTCGAGCGAAGGCGTGGCCGAGCCCAGCACCACCTTCGCGCCTTCCAGCCGGCCGCGGTAGACCGCGAGGTCGCGTGCCGAATAGCGCGCGCCTTCCTGCTGCTTGTAGCTGGGGTCGTGCTCCTCGTCGACCACGATCAGCCGCAGCCGCGGCAGCGACGCGAAGATGGCCATGCGCGTGCCCAGCACGATGCGCGCTTGTCCCGCATGGGCGGCCAGCCAGCTGCGCAGGCGCTGCGGGTTGGTCATGCCGCTGTGCAGCGGCACCACCGCCGTCGCGCCGAAGCGTTCGACGAAGCGTGCCTGCAACTGCGGCGTGAGGTTGATCTCGGGCACCAGCACCAGCGCCTGCGCCCGCGGCTCGCGTTCGAGCAGGGTCTGCACCGCGTGCAGGTAGACCTCGGTCTTGCCGCTGCCGGTGGCGCCGAACAGCAGGAAGGGGCCGGGCTCGGCCTCGATGGCGGCCAGCGCCTGGCCCTGCTCCGGTGTCAGGGCCGGGCCTGCGTTGACGGCGGGGGCGACCGCGTCGGGCTGGGCCCGGCGCAACCGCCGCGCCAGCTGGCCGGCATCGAGCTCGCGCAGTTGCGGCGGCAACGCCGCCAGCGCCACCTCGCCCAGACTGCGCTGGTAATAGTTGGCGGCGAAAGTAACCAGCTGTCGCCAATTTGCCGACAGGGGCGGCAGCTCGACTAGCGGCGCGCCGATGGCCTTGAGCTTGGCCGGTATTGCCCCTTGCGCTCCGGCCGGCGCTGCATCCCACACCACGCCGCAAACCTCGCGCCGCCCCAGCGGCACGCGCACCAAGCATCCCGCCGCAAGTGGCAACTCACTTGAGTAGGTCAGCGGTTCGCTGAGGCTGCTGTGGGCGGGGGTGGGAACCACCACCCGGACGGTCTGGGGCATTTTTGGGTCGAGTTAGCTTGGGTTGCTTAAGCCGTTCGAGTGGAATCCCGGGTAAGTCATTGATTCCACAGTGCTTTGGCAAACAGCGCCGATTGCTGTGGATAACTTTGTTGATAGAAGGCCCCGGCCTAGGCCGGTATGCCCGAAGAATCAAGGGCTTGGCTGTACCGGGCTGAAAAAGTGCATATCTGGAATCCCAATGAAATCAATGACTTAGCGGCGCTAGCGTTTTCAGAGCAGGCGCCGCGCCGTACGGCTGGGCTGGTTGCGCCGCAACACGCCTTCTGTGCACAAGTCAAGCGCGGTGCAAAGTTTTTGGCGAGGATGTCAGCTAGGGAACACCCTGATGACGCCTTGTTCAGGCTGCGCTTGCGGCGCGCAGGTGCGCCGAATGTGCGTGGACCGCTTCCACCAGTGCCTGCACGTGGTCCGGCGGCGTGTGCTGGTTGATGCCATGCCCGAGGTTGAAGATGTGCGTGGGGCCCGTGCCCGCTCCGGTGTGCGGCGCGCCGAACTCGTCCAGCACGCGGCGCGCTTCCGCCGCCACCTGCTGGGGCGGCGCGAACAGCACGGCCGGGTCGAGGTTGCCTTGCAGCGCCTTGCTGCTCCCGACCTGCGCGCGCGCCTGCGCCAGGTTCACCGTCCAGTCGACGCCCAGCACTTCGCAGTCGAGCTTTTCCATCTGCGGCAGCCACGGGCCGCCGCCCTTGGTGAACACGATGCGCGGAATGGTCGCGCCATCGTGCGCGCGTTTGAGCCTGGCCAGCACGCGCGCCGTGTAGGGCAGGCTGAATTCGAGGAAGGCGCGGTGCGACAGCGCGCCGCCCCAGCTGTCGAACACCATCACGGCCTGCGCGCCCGCTTCGATCTGGGCGTTCAGGTAGCCCGCCACGGCTTCGGCGTTGATGGCCAGGATGCGGTGCATCAGGTCTGGCCGGCCGTACAGCATGCTCTTCACGCCGCGCCAGTCGTCCGAGGACCCGCTGCCTTCGACCATGTAGCAGGCCAGCGTCCAGGGGCTGCCGGAAAAGCCGATCAGTGGCACGCGGCCGTTCAACGCGCGCCGGATCGAGGTGACGGCATCGAACACATAGCGCAGCTTGGCCAAGTCAGGGACCGCCAGCGCCGCCACCGCGGCTTCGTCCCGCAGCGGACGCGCCAGCCTCGGCCCTTCGCCCTCGGCGAAGCTCAGGCCCAGGCCCATCGCATCGGGCACGGTCAGGATGTCGGAGAACAGGATGGCGGCGTCGAGCGCGAAGCGCTCCAGCGGCTGCAGCGTGACCTCGGTCGCGTAGTCCACGTTGGTGGCCAGGCCCATGAAGCTGCCCGCGCGGGCCCGCGTGGCCTTGTATTCCGGCAGGTAGCGGCCGGCCTGGCGCATCAGCCAGAGCGGGGTGTAGGGGGTTGCCTGGCGCAGGCAGGCGCGCAGGAAGGTGTCGTTCGCGAGCGGGGGAAATGCCATCCCCCGATTGTCGCAGGCCGGCCTTGGGCTCCTATGATCGGCGCTCCACCGCATACACCATGGACACCCATTTCGAGCAGGCGCGCCGCTTCTTCCTGGACGGCGTGGCGCATTACCAGGCCGGGCGGCTGGCGCAGGCCGAACAGCAGTTCGCCGCCGCGGACTCGCTGGTGCCGGGCCGGCCGTCGGTGCTGACCAACCTCGGGGCCGTGCGGCTGAAGCTCGGGCGGCCCGAGGAGGCGCTCGCGTTGCTGCAGCAAGTCCTGGCGCAGGAGCCCGATAACGGCGAGGCGCTGGGCCACTGCGCCGCCGCCCATGCCGAACTGGGCCATGCACGCGAGGCCTTGGCGCTGTTCGACCGGGCGCTGGCCATTGGCGACCAGCAGCCGGCGCTATGGACGCTGCGCGGTTCCGTGCTGCGTGAACTGGGGCAGGCGGATGCGGCCGCGGAGTCGTTCCGGCAGGCTTTGCAGCGCGGCGGCGACGCCGAGTTGAACCGGTACTACCTGGCCGGCGTGACGGCCGGTGAAGCCCCCGCCAGCGCACCGCGCGGCTATGTCGAGGCGCTGTTCGACGGCTATGCGGCGCAGTTCGACAGCCACCTGGTGCGGGCCCTGAACTACCAGGCGCCGCGCCTGCTTGCCGCGCCGCTGGCCGCCAGCGGCCGGCGCTATGCCCATGCGCTGGATCTCGGTTGCGGCACCGGGCTGGCGGGGCCGGAACTGCGGGCGCTGGCGGAGCGCGTGACGGGTGTCGACCTGTCGGCCAACATGCTGGCGCAGGCGCGCGCGCGCGGGCTGTACGACACGCTGCTGCAAGCAGATGCACTGGAGTTCCTGGCCGGATGCGACACGCCCTTCGACCTCGTGCTGGCGGCGGATGTGTTCATCTACGTCGGCGCGCTGGACGCGGTGTTTCGCGAGCTGGGCCGGTTGATGCCGGCGCGGGGCAGCTTCTGCTTCACCGTGGAAGAAGCGGACCAGGACATGGTCCTGCGGCCCAGCCTGCGCTATGCGCATTCGGAAGGGCATCTGCGCCGGCTCGCGGCCGGCAGCGGGTTCGACGTGACACTGCTGGTGCGCTCGCCGGTGCGCGAGGAGCAGCGGCAGCCGATTGCCGGACTGTTCGTCTGGCTGGAGAAGCGCTGACGCCACTGATCAGGCAACGGCCTGGCGTAGGGCCTGATCGACATCCCACAGGATGTCCTCGACATCCTCTATCCCCACCGACAGCCGGATCATGTCCGGCCGCACGCCGGCCCGCGCCAGTTCCTCTTCGTCCAGCTGGCGGTGCGTGGTGGAAGCGGGGTGGATCACCAGCGTCTTGGCGTCGCCGATGTTGGCCAGGTGGCTCAGGAACTCGCAGGCGTCGATGAAGCGCTCGCCCGCCTTCACGGCGTCGGCGCTGCGGATGCCGAAGGTGAGGATGCCCGACGCGCCGGGACGGCCGTCGATGGCGCGGAACTGCTTCTTCGCCAGCGCATGGTGCGGCGAGCTCTCCAGCCCCGGGTAGTTGACCCAGCTGACCAGCGGATGGTCGCTGAGGAACTCCGCCACGCGCTGGGCATTGCGGCAGTGCGCCTGCATGCGCAGGTGCAGCGTCTCGATGCCCTGCAGGATCA
>JAQGMU010000317.1 GCA_028292195.1 Ramlibacter sp.
CGCGCGCGGCCAGCGCCGCGGTATGGCTGGATTCGGGCGGCGGCCCGTCGGGGAGGGGGCGGCCGCTCGCGATCACAAGTGGGGTTGTGCGAACGCCGGCGTCCGCAGTGTCAGGCTCATGGGCACCATCGGCGGCAGCGCCGCCACCCGCTGCACCAGCAGCCGCATGCTGCCGATGCCCGTCTTCAGCCGCAGCGAGCGCATCTGGGTGCGCACCGTGCAGACCGAGACGCCGTGGGCGCTGGCGATGTCCTGCACCTCCAGCCCTTCGCACAGGGCCCGCAGCACGGCCTCTTCGGTGGGCGTCAGGCCATGGGTGCGTGAAAAGAAGGTCACGTTCAGGTTCTGGATGCCGGGTTGCCGCCCGAGCATCAGCAGCACGGAGCCGCCGCCGGTCTCGTAGGGCTGGAACAGCGGGACGCAGGCCACCGGCAGTGTTTCGTTGTCGCTGCGCAGCATCAGCATCTGGCGGCGGCCCTGCGAAGCCGAGGTCACGGCGCGCAGGACTTCGTCGGTCTGGCCGGGGGTCTGCCCCACCACGCGGTCGCCGGCGATGCGCAGGAAGCGGCCGCGCGCCAGCTCGTGCCGGGCGAGGTGGTTGGCGTGCTGCAGCCTGCCGTCCGGGCGCAGCAGCATCAGGCCGTAGTCGATTTCTTCCAGCACGCGCCAGGCGAAGTCGGGCTCCGCCTGGGGCTCGTCATCGCAGAAAGCCCGCAGGGTGCTGGCCGGTTGCCCGATCTCGCTGATGGTGGCTTGCATGTTCGCTTCTCCTCATTGTGACGCAGCCAAGTCTAGGCAGCCAACCCTTGCCTGATGCGGACCCGGTGCCCGGCAAAATGTGATCCGTTCACCTTTTGCCCGCGCGGGCTTGTTACAGCTCACTCTTCCTGGGGATTGCACCTTTCGGCCCGATTTCCTATCGTGCAGGTTGCCGGACCGTCATGTCCCGGCA
The DNA here is from genome assembly GCA_028292195.1 of Ramlibacter sp. Taxonomy (GTDB): domain Bacteria; phylum Pseudomonadota; class Gammaproteobacteria; order Burkholderiales; family Burkholderiaceae_C; genus Ramlibacter. The sequence continues at coordinate 953 of JAQGMU010000317.1, forward strand.
GGGGACGTGCATGCGCATCCTGGCGATTCACGGCGTGGGCCACGGCGACGCCAAGACCGACTGGCCACTGCAGTGGCAGCAGGCGATCTTCCAGGGCCTGTCGGCCTGGCGCCCGGGGATGGAGCCGCCCGAGTTGCAGTTCCTGCACTTCGACCACTTCTTCGAACAGGCGCCGCTGGGCGCCCCGGAGGTCGCCGAGGCCCTGGTCCGCCTGGGCGCCAGCGGCCTGTTCTTCGGCCTCACCGACAAGCTGCGCTCGCGCGGCGGCCTGGCCTCCGCGCTCGACGCCGTGCGCTGGACGGCCGGCATGGTCGCGCAATGGGTGGCGCTGGAAGACCTGCGTGGGCAGCTGCGGGCGCACCTCGCCCAGGCCATCCAGGACACGCAGCCGGACGTGATCCTGGCCCACAGCCTCGGCTCGCTGCTGGCCTACGACACGCTGCGGCGCGACGAGGCCGGCGGCGGCACGCTGGCCAGGGACCTGAATTTCGTCACCTTCGGCTCGCAGATCGGCAACCCGGCGGTGCGCGCCGTGTTCGGCGGCCGCATCGAGCCGCTGGAGAACTGCCGCTTCTGGTGGCACCTGTTCAACGCCGAGGACGACGTCTTCACCTGCCCGGTGGGCCTGCCGGACGCGCCCAGGTTCCGCCAGGTCGACACCTTCTTCGACATTCCCGGCGCCGCCGACCACGACGGCGCCCACTACCTGGCGCACGACCAGACGGCGCTGACCGTCTGGCAGGACCTGGCTTCCACCGCCCGCGGCGCCAGGCGCGGGGCGCCGGCCCAGCCGGCCAACCTGGCCGCCTCGCATGCCCGCATGGCCGTCAAACCCAAGGCGGCGGACCTGAAGCTGAAGGCGGTGCTGGTGGGCATCGCCGACTACGCCGATCCCGGCGCCAGGCTCGATGGCCCGGTCAACGACGTCTTTGCCGTCAGCGCCGCGCTGCAGGACCTGGGCTTTCCACCCGATGGCATCCGGGTGGTGCTGAACGAGCGCGCCACCGCGCAGGGCATCCGCGAGCGCCTGAAGTGGCTGCTGGAGGACGCCCAGGCCGGTGACCAGCTGTTCTTCTACTTCGCCGGCCACGGCGCCCAGATCCCGGGCTTCGGCCGCGATTCCGAGGTCGACCGGCTCGACGAGTGCCTGGTGCCCTACGACTTCGACTGGACCCATGGCCAGGGCATCTCCGACGACGAGCTGGCGGCCCTGTACGGCCAGCTGCCCTACAAGTCCCAGTTCACGGTGATGCTCGATTGCTGCCACGCCGGCGGCATGACGCGCGGCAACGGCCTGCGGGCGCGCGGCCTGACGCCGCCGGACGACGTGCGGCACCGCATGCTGCGCTGGGACCGCAAGAGCCAGATGTGGCTGCCGCGCGAGCAGCTGGCCCGGGTGCAGCCGTCCGAGAAGAAGAAGGTGGCGCGCTCCAGCGACCGCGCCTCCTGGATGGGCGAGAGCGGCAGCGTCCGCCGCCTGGGCCGCGGCACCAGCCTGTGGGCGCCATCGTCCGCCGCGTACATGGCGGCGAAGACGGCGAATGACCACAAGGGCCCCTACGTGCCTATGATGCTGGAGGCCTGCGCCGAGGGCCAACTGGCCTACGAATACCGCCATGGCGTCACCGCCTTCGGCGCCTTCACATACAGCGTCTGCAGCGTGCTGCAGCAGCTGGCGCGCGAGCAGAAGCGCCCGCACCTGAGTTTCGAGCAGCTGATCGCGCGCGCCGCCGAGCGCATCGCCACCGTGGTGCCCGAGCCCCAGACCCCCCAACTGCATTGCGCCGCCTTCCGGCGCAAGGAATCCATTCCCGGCCTTTCCCCCCTGTAGGAGTGCATGATGGCAAGCAAGACGAAGCCCAACGAAGGCGCCTACCTGGCGCAGGTGGTCCGCAGTCCCCGCTATTGCGCGGTGGAGTATCCCAAGGGCATGCAGATGCAGCCCGGCGCCGACGAACGCACCCGGCTGTTGCGGGAGACGGCGTTCAAATGGCTGAACGGCACGCGGGTGCGTTTCTGGTTCTTCTCCAAGCCCAAGGCGTGGGCCGGCACCGACGCCGACCGCGCGGTGGTGCGGCAGGCCTTCCAGATGTGGAAGGCGCTGGGCATCGGGCTGGAGTTCGTCGAAGTGCAGACCCAGGCGGAAGCCGACGTGCGCATCGCCTTCCTGCAGGGCGACGGGGCGTGGTCGTACATCGGCACCGACGTGCTGACCAAGCGCGACGACCCGCGCACCATGAACTTCGGCTGGAGCCTCACCGAGGACCCGGCCGAGGGCCTGGACACGGCGCTGCACGAGATCGGCCACACGATCGGCTTTCCGCACGAGCACCAGAACCCGTTCGCCGGCATCGTCTGGAACGAGCCCGCGGTCTACAAGGCGCTGGCCGCCCCGCCCAACAGCTGGAGCAAGGCCGTCACCCGGCACAACATCATCGACAAGCTGCAGGCCGACAAGGTGCAGGGCTCGTCCTGGGACCCGAACTCGATCATGCATTACCCGTTCGAGGCGGGGCTGATCATCCAGCCGAAGAAGTACGCCAAGGGCCTGCACCCCAAGGGCGGGCTGTCGGCGCGCGACCGCAAGTGGGCGCTCGGGTTCTACCCGGCGATCAAGACCGACGCGGCCAAGGCCCTGACGCCGTTCAAGGCCAATTCGCTGTACCTGGCCTCCGGCCAGCAGGCCGACTTCAAGTTCCACGCGAGCGAGACGCGCGACTACGAGTTCCGCACCTTCGGCGACGCCGACGCGCTGATGGCGCTGTACCGCCAGGCCCAGCCGGCCGGCAAGCCGCTGGCGCAGGAAGACGACGGCGGCACCGAGGCCAACGCCCACCTCAAGGTGCACCTCGACGCCGGGCAGGACTACGTGCTGCGGCTGCGGCTGCGCTATGCCAGGAAGTCCGGGCAAGCGGCCGTGATGGTGTGGTGAGCCGGGCGCCGCCATGAGCGACATCTTCTCCGCCACGGTGCCCTGCGAGGACTGCGACGAGCGCAAGGCGGACCTGCAGGACACGCGCAACGAGGTGATCGACTGTGTGCAGGACCCGACCCGGCCGGGCCTGTGCACGCTGCACTACCGGCGGCCGGCCGGCGACGCGGTGGCCGCCATCAGCGCCAGCCAGGCGCAGGCGGCCAAGGCCATCGTCAACGTGTTCGAGACCGGCGAGGTGCTGGGCCAGTACGGCGCGGTCACCGTGCTGGCGGGCGACCCGGGCCACCTGACCTACGGCCGCTCGCAGACCACGCTGGCCTCGGCCAACCTGGGGCTGCTGGTCGCCCGCTACTGCCAGCGCGAGGGCGCGCGCTTCGGTGAGCGGCTGCGCTCCTGGCTGCCGGCGCTGCAGGCGCGCGACCTGGCGCTGGACCACGACTGGCGGCTGCACAACTTCCTGCGCGCCTGCGCCGACGACCCGGTGATGCGCGACGAGCAGGACCGCTTCTTCGACGAGACCTACTGGGCGCCGGCCGAGCGGGCGGCGCGCAAGCTGGGGCTGCAGACGGCGCTGGGCGTGGCGGTGGTGTACGACAGCTGGGTGCATGGATCGTGGGCCGCGATGCGCGATCGCACCGACACCCAGGGCACCGCGGCGCAGAGCGGCGAGAAGGCCTGGATCACGCGCTACATCGCCACCCGCCATGCCTGGCTGGCCAGCCACCCCAATCCGCTGCTGCGCAAGACGGTCTACCGCATGGCCGCCTTCCAGCGGCTGGTGGAGCAGGAGGCCTGGGGCCTGCCGCTGCCGCTGGTGGTGCGCGACCGCGAGATCTCGCTGGCCACGCTGTCGGCCGTGCCGCCGGGCTGCTACGACGGCCCGCAGCCCGGCACCCGCAGCGTGGCGGTGACGTCGCCGCTGCAGCGCGGGCTGGACGTGCGGCTGCTGCAGCTGGGGCTGTGCCTCTCGGGCATCGAGGAGATCCGCGCCGACGGCATCTTCGGCGCCACCTCGTCGAAGTGGCTGAAGGCCTGGCAGCAGGGCAAGGGCGTGCCGGCGACAGGCGTGGCGGATCCGGGGACGGTGGCGAAGCTGGCGACCGTGTAGCCCTTACAGGACGTTGTGGATGGCGTAGGCCAGGTTGTCGTGCATCTTGTGCAGGATGCCGCGCTTGCGCCACGCCTCCAGCTTCACCTCCTCGGCCCGCTGCACGTACTTCTCGAAGATCGAATCGAACTTCTCCGCGATGCCCGTGTCGAGGATGCCCAGCGTGATCTCGTCGTTGGTGTCGAACGAGCGGTCGTCGAAGTTGGTCGAGCCGATCGCCGACCAGCAGCTGTCGATGGTCATGATCTTCTGATGCAGCAGGGTGTGCGGGTACTCGAACAGCCGCACGCCCTTTTCCAGCAGCGACTCGAAGTGGCGGTGGCCGGCGTGCTGCACCGTGGGGCTGTCGGAGCCGCTGGTGGCCGGCATCAGCACCCGCACGTCGACGCCGCGCGTGACGGCGTGGCCCAGCGCCTCGATCGCCTCGATCTTGGGAATGAAGTAGGGGTTCTGGATCCAGATCCGCTTCCTGGCCAGGCACAGCGCCGTGTGGTGCAGCAGCTTGACGGCCGGCGCCGAGTTCTCCGGCTTCACGAAGGCGGCGAAGATGGAGATGTCGCCCACCTTGTCCAGCACCGGGAAGCATTCCTCGCCGACGAACACCTCGCCGGTCTCGCCGGCCCAGTTCTCGCTGAAGGCGCCCTGGACGCTGTGCACGATGGGCCCGTGCAGCCAGACGCTGACGTCGGAGAAAGTCTTCTTGTCCTCGGCGTTGCCCAGCCAGGCATCGACGATGCAGTGGCCGCCGACGAAGGCTTCCTTGCCGTCGACGATGCACAGCTTGCGGTGGTCGCGGTCGTTCAGCACGCCGATGGTGTAGATCGAGCGCTTGTGGAAGAACTTCACCTTGCAGCCGGCCTCGCGCATCCGCTCCACGGTGTCGCTGTCGATCTTCTTGCAGCCCTGGGCGTCCATCATGATGCGCACGGTGACGCCGGCGCGGGCCCGGTCGATGAAGGCGGTGGCCATGCGGGTGGCCAGTTCGCCCGGCTTCCAGAGGAAGGTCTCGAAGTGCACCGTTTTCTGCGCGGAGCGGATGCGGGCCGTCAGCACGTCGAAGAAGGCGCCGTTTTCCAGCACGTCCACGGTGTTGCCTTCCACCGAGGTGCTGAGCGACAGGCCGGACAGCGTGGGCATCAGCTTGTCGATGGTCGCGTCGCACTTCACGTGCAGGATCGGGCTGCGGTGGCGGCGGATCGACCAGATCACGAGGATCAGCAAGGTGATCAGGCCGATGAAGGTCCAGGTCCAGAATACGGAATCGAACATGCTGTGTCGTTGTTGGCGCGAAGCTCTGCTGTAGGTAACAGCCATTGTGGGCGCCGGGGACGATCGCCGGGGCTGGAGGTAACGAGGTGTTCCCGCTGTCCCGTAGACTGGGAGGCACCATGAGCACTTCTCCTTCTCCCCGCTAAGCCGCCGCCGACCTGCTTGCTTTCGCCCGCCAGCTGCTCGAGGCAGCCGGCATGCCCGCCGACAAGGCGGAGGCGGTGGCCGGCATCCTGGTCGAGGGCGACCTGATGGGCCACACCACCCATGGCCTGCATTTGCTCGGCGGCTACCTGCGCGAAATCGAAGCCGGCACCATGCAACTGCACGGCGGCCCGGAGGTCGTGGCGGATGCACCCGCCGCGCTCACCTGGGATGGCCGCCGCCTGCCCGGCCCCTGGCTGGTGCTGCAGGCGCTGGAAGCCGCAGCCGAGCGCGCCCGGCGCATGGGGACCGGCACCGTGGTGATCCGCCGCAGCCACCACATCGCCAGCCTGGCCAGCTTCCACAAGCGCGCCACCGACCAGGGCCTGATGCTGATCCTGGCCTGCTCGGACCCGAACGCCGCCAGCGTTGCGCCCTTCGGCGGCCTCGACCCGGTGTTCACGCCGAACCCGGTCTCGGCCGGCATCCCGGCGCCGGGCCTGGCGGTCGTGGTGGACGTCTCGACTTCAGCCACCACCAACGGCCTCACCAATCGCCTGCATGCCGAAGGCGGGAAGCTGCCGGCGGCCTGGGTGATCGATGGCCACGGCAAGCCGAGCGATGACCCCGGTGTGCTGTTCAAGGAGCCCAAGGGCACCATCCTGCCGCTGGGCGGGCTCGATTCCGGCCACAAGGGCTATGGCCTGTCGCTGCTGGTCGAGGCGCTGACCGGCGGCCTGGCCGGCCACGGCCGCGCCGATCCGAAGGAAGGCTGGGGCGCCACCGTGTTCCTGCAGGTGATCGACCCGGCGGCCTTCGCCGGGCTCGCCGCATTCCAGCGCCAGACCGGCGAGGTGGCACGCCAGTGCCATGCCTCGCGGCCCTCGCAGGAGGGGCGGGCGGTGCGGCTGCCCGGGGAGAAGGGTTTCAAGCTGGCGGCTACGCAGCGCACGGAAGGCGTGGCGCTGCATGCGGGGATCATGGAGTCGCTGGCGCCGTGGGCGCAGAAATTGAAAGTGAATCCCCCGGCTTCCCGGTAGGGTGGGTTTCGCGCAGCGAACCCCACCGGTGGGGTCGCTGCGCGAACCCACCCTACACGGGGACCGGTTTCCTCGTGCGCACCAGCTTCATCACCGCCGGCATGAACCAGACCAGCAAGGCCGGTCAGTCGACCAGCTCGGGTTCCCGCCGCGTCGCGGTCTCGAAACCGATGCCGGGCCACAGGTCCAGGTCCAGCACCGTCTGCGGCAGGATCGACTGCGGATTGGCCTCGCCCGCGGTGCGCGGCGCGACGAAGGCCACGTGGCATTCGCAGATGCGCTGGGCGGTGCGCGGCAGCAGTTCCTGGTAGCCGATCTTGCGCATCAGCTCGGCAAACACGGTGGCCTGGCTGTAGCCACGCAGCACCCCATTCGCCGTCACCGCGCCGGATGGGTCCACGATGCCCACCCGCAGGGCTTCGGCCGAACGGCAGGTGACGCCGCGCGCCATGTCATAGGCCCGCGCGACCAGCGGAAAGTTCGGCAGCTCGGGCATGTCGGTACGGCGCTTCATGCAACGTACCTTACGGAAGGGCTCGTCCCTCCTTTGTAGGACGAGGCGGCCCCCGGCCGACAGCCGCCAACGGCGAAGCGCCGTCGAAGCCTTCCCTCAGGAGCGTCCGCCGGGAGGCTGCTGAGTTTGCGCCTCGCGCCGCAGCCGGTCGGCCTCGCGCGTGTACGCCGGCATGAAGTGGCGGTTGAACACCTGCTCCAGCCAGTCGGCCATGTGCTGGCCCTTGTTCTCGTAGTAGGCCGTGTAAAGGTCCCACAGGCGCGCGTTGTCGACCATCGTGGCGATGCTGCGCTTGCCCTTCATCAGCGTGCCGCGCAGCTTGCCCGGCTCGAATTCCTTGATCGAACCCTCCACCACCGCCCGCACGGCGGCCAGCGAGGCGAATTCGTGGGCGCGCAGGTCGGTGATGGCTTCCGCCAGCGCCCGCGGCACCGGCATGTAGCCGGCCGCGCCCTGCGGCATGAACAGCAGGTAGTGCAGCAGTTCGTCCATCGGCATGCTGCTTTTCAGCGGGTTGTTTTCCTGCGCGCCCAGCATCGTGCGGTCGGCCGCGCGCATCTCGCGCTTCAGCTCCGCGCGCACGTTCATCAGGTCGCTCAGGCCCTGCACGATCTGGCGGACGGACTGGCCCAGGTGTTCCCACTCCGGCTCCGAGAGCTGGCGCGGGCCGCCGATGCCCAGCCCCGCGCACAGCGCGTGCAGGGCGGCGCCGTTGGCTTCGGCCGTTGCGCCGGCGGGTACGGCCGGTGGCGGCACCGAGAAGGCGGCGTTCATCGCCTGGTCGCTTTCGAAGGACGCGCTGGCCAGCGGATCGACCTCCGTGTCCGGCATGTCTTCCACGTGCCAGGCCGTGGAGGAGGAAAAGGCGTCGTCGTAGGCGCGGTTCAGCGGCCCCTGCGAGGGCGGCGGGAAGGCCGGCGCCTTCTCCTTCTTGGCGCCGGGCGGAATCCATTCGCTGGCGAAGTCGCCCCAGGGGTCGGCCGACTTGGCGGCGGAAGGCTGCGCCGCCGGGGCGGGGGTGGGTGCCGCGACCGGCGCCGCGGGCCTGCCTGCCGCCGCGAAGGCGTCGAGGGCGTCGAGCGCGGCCAGCGGGTCGAGCGCGGCGGCCGAGGCCGGTGCCATCGACGGCATGGGCGGCGGCGAGGAAAAAGGCGCCGCCGGCTGCATGTTCATCGGCCGCAGCGGCAGGTTGAAGTCGTGCACGTGGTCGGTGGCCAGCCGGCGCGCCGGCGCCTCCGCCTCCGGCCGCAGCAACTGCGCGGCGCCCAGGCCGCGCGGCTGGTTGCCGGAGCTGCCGAGGAATTCGTCGATGGACACCGAGGAATGCACCGGCGGCTGGTTGCCGCCGAAGGCCGCGAGCGGATCGAAGTCGGCCCCCGGCGCGGCGCCGCTGAAGCTGGCGCCGCCGTGGGAGGGCTTGCCGCTCATGGCATCGAGCGCGGCCGGCATGTCCAGCGCGGGCCCCTGCGGCGCGCGCGCGGGCGAGCGGAAGAAGGGATCGTCGAACACCGTGCTGGGGCCGGCCGGCGAGGCGGCCTCGCCGAACACCTGGAACGGGTCGTCCGCCTTTGAGGGACGCGCGGGAGGCGCCGCTGCGCCGGCGCCGGCGCGCTCCACCAGGAACGTGAAGCGCCCGAGCTGTGCCGTCTCGCCCGGGGCCAGCACGATGCTCTGTCCCTGGTTGACTTCGCCGCGGGGCGTGGTGATGCCATTTACTTTCGACAACACCGTCACCTTGACGCCGCCCTCGGCCCACTCCAGAGTGCAATGCCGGCGCGAGATGAGGCGGTCGTTATCGGGCAGGTGCACGGCAGCCTCCGCATCGCGTCCCACGTCGATGGGCGCGGCTGCCGGCTGGAGGACCACCGACTTGCTATACGACGGTCCAGAAAAATGCACGAGGACGGTCACGTGTAGCTATTCCTTCGCAGATCTCCTGCGTAATCGTGCGGAAGAGGTATTGTCGTAAAAGTATCGGTCAGATATTATGAAAATGTAAAGTCATAAACAGACGTCTCCCCTTTGTGGAGGAAACGCGGTCGTTAGTAGTCGTTGGGGATCATGCAATGTGAGTTGCAAGGGGTCTCCATGAGCGAAATCAGCAGGTCCAAGCTTTTCTCCAAGCTCGACGCGACCACTTTCAAGGCCCTGGAGTCGGCCACGGTTTTCTGCAAGCTCCGGGGAAACCCGTACGTGGAACTGGTGCACTGGCTGTTCCAGCTGAAGCAGATCGATAACGGCGACCTGGCCGTCGTCGCCAGCCAGTTCAACCTCGACGCCGCGCGCCTGCAGGCCGACTTCACCGCCGCCCTCGACGCCTTGCCGCGCGGCTCCAGCTCGATCTCCGACCTGTCCTCGCACATCGACGAGGCGGTGGAGCGGGCCTGGACCTACGCCTCGGTGATGTATGGCTCGCACCGGGTGCGCACCGGGCACATCCTGATCGGCGCGCTGAAATCCAGCTCCCTGCGCAATGCGCTGCTGGCCATCTCGCGCGAGTTCAACAAGATCAAGGTCGAACGCCTTACCGACGAATTCGACAGCCTGCTGGCCGGCAGCGTGGAGGCGCAGAGCGCTGGCCAGGCCAGCGGCGGCGGCGACCTCGGCGAGGCTTCCGGCGCCATGGGCCCGGGCGACTCCAAGGAAAGCGCGCTGGCCAAGTACTCGCAGGACCTCACGGCCAAGGCGGCCAAGGGCGAGATCGACCCGGTGCTGGGGCGCGACCACGAAATCCGGCAGATCGTCGACATCCTGATGCGGCGGCGCCAGAACAACCCCATCCTCACGGGCGAGGCCGGCGTCGGCAAGACCTCGGTGGTCGAAGGGTTCGCGCTGCGGGTGGTGAAGGGCGACGTGCCGCCGCAGCTGCGCGGCGTGCGCATCTGTTCGCTCGACCTCGGCGCCCTGCAGGCCGGCGCCAGCATGAAGGGCGAGTTCGAAAACCGGCTGCGCCAGGTGATCGAGGAGGTGCAGTCCTCGGCCACGCCCATCATCCTGTTCATCGACGAAGCCCACACGCTGATAGGCGCGGGCGGCGCGGCCGGCACCGGCGACGCCGCCAACCTGCTGAAGCCGGCGCTGGCGCGCGGCAAGCTGCGCACCATCGCCGCCACCACGTTTGCCGAATACAAGAAGTACTTCGAGAAGGACCCGGCCCTGACCCGCCGCTTCCAGGTGGTGCAGGTCGGCGAGCCGGACGAGGAAAAGGGCATCCAGATGCTGCGCGGCGTCGTGCCCATTCTGGAGCAGCACCACAAGGTGGAGATCCTGGAAAGCGCGGTCGAGGCCGCGGTCAAGCTGTCGCACCGCTACATCCCGGCGCGCCAGTTGCCGGACAAGGCCGTGAGCCTGCTGGACACGGCCTGCGCCCGCGTCGCCGTCAGCCAGTACGCCACCCCCGCGGCCATCGAGGACCGCAGCCGCCAGCGTGACGTGCTGCAGACCGAGCAGGAGATCCTGAAGCGCGAATCCCAGTTCGGCGCCTCGCACGACAAGCGGCTGACGGCCATCGAGATGGACATCGCCGCGGTGAACGAGGAACTGGCCGGGCTCGACGCGCGCTGGCAGGTAGAGAAGGAATTGACCGGCCGGATTCTGGAGCTGCGGCGCCGGGTGCGCGAAGACCCGGCCCAGCGCGGCGAGCTGATGGCGCCGCTGAACACCGCGCAGACCGAGCTGGCGAAGTTGCAGAAGGAAACGCAACTGGTGATCCCCACCGTCGACGACATGGTCGTGGCCTCGGTGGTGCAGGACTGGACCGGCATCCCGGTCGGCAAGATGGTCGGTGACGAGATCCAGAACATCCTGAAGCTGGCCGACACCCTGGACAAGCGGGTGATAGGCCAGCGGCACGGGCTGGAGATGATCGCCAAGCGGATCCAGACCTCGGCCGCCCGGCTCGACAACCCCAGCAAGCCGATAGGCGTCTTCATGCTGTGCGGCCCCTCGGGCGTCGGCAAGACCGAGACCGCGCTGGCGCTGGCCGATGCGATGTACGGCGGCGAACAGAACATCATCACCATCAACATGAGCGAATACCAGGAGGCGCACACCGTCTCCTCGCTCAAGGGCGCGCCGCCCGGCTACGTCGGCTACGGCGAGGGCGGGGTGCTGACCGAGGCAGTGCGCCGGCGCCCCTACAGCGTGGTGCTGCTGGACGAGGTGGAGAAGGCCCACCCCGACGTGCACGAGATCTTCTTCCAGGTGTTCGACAAGGGCTGGATGGAAGACGGCGAAGGCCGCCAGATCGACTTCCGCAACACGCTGATCCTGCTGACGTCGAACGTCGGCACCGAGACCATCGCCGACCTCTGCGCCGACCCCGAACTGGCCCCGGGCCCCGAGGAAATCGCGAAGGCGCTGCGGGCACCGCTGCTGAAGGTGTTCCCGCCGGCGCTGCTGGGGCGCATCGTCACCATCCCTTATTACCCGCTGTCGGACGTGATGCTGGCGCAGATCATTCGCCTGCAACTGGACCGCATCGTGCGCCGCTTCCGCGACAACCACGATGCCGAGCTGTCCTATTCGGAAGACGTGGTCGGCCTGGTGGCCTCGCGCTGCACCGAGGTGGAAAGCGGCGGCCGGATGATCGACGCCATCCTGACCAACAGCGTGCTGCCGCGCCTGTCCGAGATCGTGCTCGGCCGGCTCATCGAGCAGAAGCCTCTGTCCCGCGTCGAAGTGGGCGTGCAGGACAAGGATTTCGCGTACAGCGTCGGCTGAGCCAGACTCAAAGGAAGTACCGATGTCGATCAGCAACGCGCGCGTGATCTGGTCCGAGGGACTGTTCCTCCGCCCGCACCATTTCCAGCAGCAGGAACGCTTCTTCGAATCGCTGCTCGATTCGCGGCTGGGGCCACTGCATGGCTTCGCCTATGGCTTCAAGCGGCTGGTGATCGACCAGCCCTTGCTGCTGCAGGGCAAGCTGGCCCTGAGCAGCGCCGAGGGCCTGCTGCCCGACGGCACGCCGTTCAGCCTGCCGTCCGACGCCACGCAACTGGCGCCGCTGGACGTGGCGGAAGGCGTCCGCGACGAAATGGTCTATCTGAGCGGCGTGCTGCGCCGCCCCGGGCAGAAGACGGCGGTGCTGGAAGAGGGCAAGCGCCGCACCCGCTTCATCGGCCGCGACACCACGGTGTCCGACGCGGTGCTGGGCTTCGACTCGGAAGCGGAGCTGAAGGTCGGCGTGCTGAGCCTGTCGCTGAACCTCGCCAGCACCATCGACGGCGAGCTGGCCTCGATGCCGATCGCCCGCATCCGCGAGCGCAAGGGCCAGGTGGTGGAACTGGACGACCAGTTCGTGCCGCCGCTGCTGGACATGCATGCGCATCCGCGGGCCCGCTCCTGGCTGGAGGAACTGTACGGCCTGGTGAAGCAGCGCGGCGACGCGCTGGCGGCACGCGTCGGCGCGCCCGGCACCAAGGGCGTGGCGGAGTTCGCCGACTTCATCCTGCTGCTGGCCTGCAACCGCTACCAGCCCTTGCTGGACCAGTTCCGCCACACCACGCCCCTGCATCCTTTGCAAGTCTTCAACGAACTGCTGAAGCTGGCCGGCGAATGCGCGACCTTCCTGCCGGAGCGGCGCTCGCCGGTGTTCGAGCGCTACGACCACAACGCGCTGTCGACCACCTTCATCCCCGTGGTGGAGGCGATCCGCCGCACCATGGCGGCGGTGCTGGAGCAGACGGCGGTGCAGATCCCGCTGACGCAGGTGGCCAAGGGCCTGTACGGCGCCGACATCGCCGACGTGCGGCTGATCACCTCCGGCTACTTCGTGCTCTCGGCCGCGGCCCAGGTGCCGCGCGAGGCGCTGCGCAGCACCTTGCCGACGCAGATCAAGATCGGCCCGCCGGACAAGATCCGCGACCTGGTGATGACCGCCGTGCCGGGCATCCGCATCGAGCCCATCGACGCCCCGCGCCAGATCCCGTTCCACGCCAACTTCTCCTATTTCCAGCTCGACTCGCAAAGCGAGTTCTGGGACTCGGTGAAGACCAGCCGGCGGCTGGCGATCTACGTCGCTGGTGAGCTGCCAGGCATAGAGCTGCAGTTCTGGGCCATCCGGACCTGACGCCTGCCTGGCAAAGAAGGACACCATGAGCAACAGCGTCAACGACTCCACCCTCCTGTTCCGTCCCGCGGCGGCCATGAACTTCGCCGCCGCCGCCGCGCCGCCGGTGGCGCCGGTCGACACGCGGCAGATCGCCGGCCTGGCCGCCATCAACCCGGTGGTGGCCGCCGCCAACCCCTTGCTGATGATGGTGCCGACGCTGCGCACGGCGCACCCGCCCGGCGACGTCGGCGTGACGCGGGCGCGGCTGATAGAGATGGTCCGCGACTTCGACGCCGCGGTGATCAAGCAGGGCCTGCCGGACGACCAGCGCAACATCGCCCGCTACGCGCTGTGCACCGTGGTCGACGAGGCGATCCAGATGACGCCCTGGGGCACGGCCGCCAACTGGGCGCAGCAAAGCCTGCTGATCCACTTCTTCAAGGAGAACTGGGGCGGCGAGAAGTTCTTCCAGATCCTCGACAAGATGTCGGAGACGCCCTCGCGCTTCACCAGCGTGCTGGAACTGTTCTATGTCTGCCTCGCAGTCGGTTTCATGGGCCGCTTCCACCTGTCCGGCGCGGCCGGCCGGCAGGCGGTGAGCGACCTGCGCGAGCGGCTCTACGTGCTGATCAAGCGCACCCAGGGTGAGGCCGACCGCACGCTGTCCGGCCACTGGAAGGGCGTGGAGGTCGAACAGCGCCGCTTCAAGGGCTTTGCCGTGTTCGGCGTGGTGGCGGCGCTGTGCGCGCTGGCCAGCCTGGGCGTGTTCGCCTTCTACAGCTACGCGCTGGCCGGCCAGGTCGACGAGCTCGCGCTGTCGCAGCTGGCGCAGAAGAAGGGCGAGCTGACCAAGGTGGCGATGGCCCCGGCGGCCAAGCCCCGCCTCGCGCAACTGCTGGCGCAGTAGATCCCGGCCAAACAGGTCTCCGTGAAGGACCTGAAGCTCGATTCCATCGTGACGCTGCTGGGCGAAGGCGTGTTCGAGTCCGGCAGCGCGGTGCCGACGTCACGCTCGGTGCAATTGCTGCGCTCCATCGCCGCGGCGATG
>JAQGMU010000345.1 GCA_028292195.1 Ramlibacter sp.
CCGAGCGTCCAGATCATCGACAGGATCAGGGACGTGAGATACAGCGTGCGCATCGACGGCCAGGTGATGAACTTGAACTTCTGCCAGCTGGTGGCGCCGTCGACGGCCGCCGCCTCGTACTGCTCCGCGGGGATGGCCATGCGGCCGGCCAGCAGGATCAGCGTCCAGAACGGCAGCGACTTCCACACGTGCATCACCATCGAGAACGACAGTGCCAGCGCCGGCTCGTTCAGCCAGTTGGGGCCGTCCATGCCGGTCAAGCGGAAGATCAGCGAATTGATCACGCCCCACTCGGGATTGAGCATGAAGCGGACCGAAAGAATGGTGGGGATCGAAGGCACCGCCCAGGGCAGGATGAACAGCACCGAAAGCGCCTTGATCCACCAGCGCGTGTGGAGGAAGAAACCGGAAAGCACCATGGCGATGACCATCTTGATGTTGATGGCCACCACCAGGAAGATCAGCGTGTTGATCGCCGTCCGGAAAAAGATCGGGTCGGCGAACAGGTGCTCGTAGCTGATGGGATGGCGCGCCAGCCAGAGCCCGTAGCCGACCGGGTAGAGCACGAACACCGCGAACACCAGCAGGTAGGGCAGCACCAGGAGGCGCCCCCAGTTTTCCCAGGTCGTGGCCTGCCGGCGTGCCGGCGCCGCGACGGGCAGTTCGTCGGTGTGCGCGAGGATCGTGCTCATGGCCGGACGGCTCCGCTGGCTACTGGCGACTACTGGCTGGAGCCGGCAACCGTCTTGATGCGCGCGATCATCTCGTCGACCGCCTTGTCGACCGGCACCTTTTCATTCAGCACGCGGTTTGCCGCCTTGGCCCACACGTTCTCGTTGTTCAGCACCGTGAACTTGTAGTTCTTGGTGAATTCGAACGTGGTCGTGCCGGACATGTACTGGTTGTAGACGACCAGGCGGTGCGGGTCGTTCTTCCAGAACGGGCTGGCCTGGCCGGCCTTGGTCACCGGGAACCAGCGGCCGAGCGAACCCTCGACGTAAGGCGTGAGGTTCTCTTCCTGCAGCAGGAAGCCGACGAACTCCTTGGCGCGCTTCATGTTCTTCGCCTGCTTGAAGATCACGCCGGTCTTGACGGCCGTGCGGTACTTCATCTTGGTGCCGTCCGGCTTGTCCGGGAAGGCGCCGGTGGCGATCAGCTCGGTGTAGTTCTTCTTCGCTTCGGCGCGTTGCGCGTCGGTGAGCGAGGCGTTGTTCATGTCGTCCAGCCACTTCGCCGCGATCGAGATCGTCGCGTTGTGCGTGAGCACGGTGGTGTGGTTGTGGAAGGCGACGTTGTTGTCCGGGTCCTTCCAGCTGGTGGACGACGGCGGCGAGCAACCCTTGGTGTAGGGCGCGGTGTAGTCGGTCAGCGCGCTGATCAGGCCGCTGCGCACCGAAGGATCATCCACCAGCAGCTTGCCGGAGTCGTTGACCAGCTTGACGTTGTAGGCGTCCATGAAGGTCAGGAACGAGTAGAACGAATCGCTCGAATCCACGCCCAGCGGCTGGCCGATGCCGAAGCCGCGCTTGCCGGTCTTCTGGCGGTAGGCCGGCTGCACCTTGTCGCACCAGAAGCTCCAGTAGTCCTTCCAGCCCTTCGGGATGTCGCTTTCCTTGAAGCCCGCGTCGGCCAGCATGTCCTTCCAGTACTGGATGTGCATGGTCTGCTGCTTGATCGGGAACGCGTAGTAGGCGCGCTTCTGCGCCTTGTCGTCGTACAGGAAGGTGGTCGACAGCGCGGTCGGCTCGAACCTCGCCGTGATCGGGTTGATGACGCTGCTGATGTCTTCGAGCTTGTCGTCGAAGGCCCACTTGGCCGTGACCTGGAAGTCGTAGACGTCGGCATAGGCGACGTCGGGCGGGTTGCCGGAGTCCAGCGCCGCCACGGTCTTCGGGATCATGTCCTGGATCGGGTACTGGGAGAGCTCGACCTTCACGCCCTTGTGCTTCGCCTCGTACTTCTTGATCGCGGCGAACAGTGCGTCGTCCTCGGCCTTGTAGAAGCCCTTGACCCACCACACGGTGAGCGTTTCCTGCGCGGCTGCCGGAACGGCGGCGAGCAAGCCCGCGGCGGCCAGCGTGGCGGCCAGTACGGTCCTCAGTTTCATGCCTTGTCTCCTGTGCTTTTCATTGGTTGCGAAAGGGGCGGCAGGGCTCACGGAGAGCCTCCGTTCTTATCATATGATGATTAAAACTTCCGCATGCCTCGGGACTTACCCTCAGCGCGCGCGCCACTCCGGAACGGGGCTCTTGAGCGGCTTGCCGGCGAAGTGGGCGAGCAGGTTCGCCAGCGCCAGATCGGCCATCGCCTGGCGCGTTTCGTGGGTCGCGCTGGCCATGTGCGGAGTCAGCACCACGTTGTCCAGTTCGCGCAGTGCCTGCGGCACCTGCGGCTCGTTCTCGAACACGTCGAGGCCGGCGCCGGCGATGACTCCCTGCTGCAGTGCCTCGATCAGCGCCGGCTCGTCGACCACCGTGCCGCGCGCAACGTTGATCAGGTAGCCGCGCGGGCCGAGCGCCTGCAGCACTTCCTTGTTGATCATGCGGCGGGTGCCCTCGCCGCCCGGCGTGATGACCACCAGGAAATCGACTTCGGCGGCCAGTGCCTTGGGGGTGGCATGGTAGGGATAGGCCACGCCCTTCTGCTGGTTGCGGCCGGTATAGGCGATGGTCATGCCGAAGCCTTCGGCACGCTTCGCAATCGCCTTGCCGATGCGGCCCAGGCCGACGATGCCCAGGCGCGCGCCCGACATCTTGCGCGCCAGCGGCATCGCGCCCTTGTGCAGCCACTGGCTTTCGCGCACGTAGCGGTCGGCCTGCGGGATGCGGCGCGCCACCGACAGCATCAGGCCCAGCGCCAGGTCCGCCACCTCGTCGTTCAGCACGTCGGGCGTGTGGGTGACGGGCACCTTGCGGGCTATTGCCGCAGGGACGTCGACCTTGTCGTAGCCCACGCCCATGATGGAGATGATCTCCAGCGCGGGCAACCGGTCCATCAGCGCGCTGGGCACCTGCGACTCGCCGCCGCCGGTGATGGCGCGGATGCTGGGCGCCAGCTTGTCGAAGGCGTCCGGGTCGGTTTCGTGCAGGCGCTCGTAAACGGTGAAGTGCTTGCGCAGCGGCTCGAGATAGAACGAGGGAAGGTTGACTACCGTCAGCACGGCAGGGCGGGAAGCGTTGTCGGGTGCGCTCATGGTTTCTACGGAGAGTTGTGCTCCAATCGTATGAACATAATATGTTTACCCGTTCCGGATTTACCCTATGACAGACCCCACGCCCAAGAAGAAGAAGCCCTCCGAATTGCGCAGCCAGCAATGGTTCGGCCGGCAGGACCGCGACGGCTTCGCCTACCGCAGCTGGGTCAAGGGCAAGGGCGTGCCGCACGACCAGTTCGACGGCCGTCCCGTCATCGGCATCTGCAACACCTTCAGCGAGCTCACGCCCTGCAACTCGCACTTCCGCACGCTGGCGGAGCAGGTGAAGATCGGCGTGTATGAGGCCGGCGGCTTCCCGCTCGAATTCCCCGTGATGTCGCTCGGCGAGACGCTGCTGCGCCCCACCGCCATGCTGTATCGCAACCTCGCGTCGATGGACGTGGAGGAATCGATCCGCGGCAACCCGGTCGACGGCGTCGTGCTGCTGATGGGATGCGACAAGACCACGCCCTCGCTGCTGATGGGCGCCTCCAGCGTCGACCTGCCGACCATCGGCGTGTCCGGCGGCCCCATGCTGAACGGCAAGTGGCGCGGCCAGGAGCTGGGCTCGGGCACCGGCGTCTGGAGCATGAGCGAGCAGGTGCGCGCCGGCACGCTCAAGCTGCAGGACTTCTTCGAAGCCGAAAGCTGCATGCACCGCAGCCACGGCCACTGCATGACCATGGGCACGGCCTCGACGATGGCCAGCATGGTGGAAGCGCTGGGCGTGGGCCTGACGGGCAACGCGGCCTACCCCGCCGTCGACGGCCGCCGCAACGTGCTGGCCCGGATGGCCGGCCGCCGCATCGTCGACATGGTCCACCAGGACCTCATCCTGTCGAAGATCCTGACCCGCCAGGCTTTCGAGAACGCCATCAAGACGCTGGCCGCCATCGGCGGCTCCACCAACGCGGTGATCCACCTGATCGCGATCGCCCGCCGCATCGGCGTGGAACTGGCGATCGAGGACTTCGACCGCCTCGCGAGCGAGCTGCCCTGCCTGGTGAACCTGCAGCCCTCCGGCAAGCACCTGATGGAAGACTTCTGCTACGCCGGCGGCCTGCCCGTGGTGATGAAGGAGATCCAGCACGAGCTGCACCTGGGCGTGCTGACGGCCACCGGCAAGACCATGGGCGAGAACATCGCCGACGCCCAGAACTGGAACAAGGAAGTGATCCAGCCGCTGGCCACGCCGTTCAAGGACAAGGCCGGCATCGCCGTGCTGCGCGGCAACCTGGCGCCGCGCGGCGCCGTCATCAAGCCGAGCGCGGCGACGCCGGAGCTGATGGTGCATCGCGGCCGCGCCGTGGTGTTCGAGGACATCGAGGACTTCCACAAGCGCATCGACGACGAGAACCTGGACGTCGACGAGACCTGCGTGCTGGTGCTGAAGAACTGCGGCCCCAAGGGCTACCCCGGCATGGCCGAAGTGGGCAACATGCCGCTGCCGCCCAAGGTGC
>JAQGMU010000362.1 GCA_028292195.1 Ramlibacter sp.
TCGAAGCCGTGCAGGCCGCCGGGCGTGTCCAGCACCACGTGGGTGATGCCGGTGGGCACGCGCAGCACGTTCTTCTGGTCGACGGTCCAGGGCGCGATGCCGGGCAGGGCCGGGTCGCGCCGGCGCAGCCAGCCGCGGCTGGATTGCTGGCGGTCGACGTCCCCCAGCATCACGGCAAGACCCTGGCGGGCGCACCAGGCGGCTACGTGGGCCGCAAAGGTGCTCTTGCCACTTCCCCCCTTGCGGTTGACGATGGCGACAACGGGCATGGAACTCCTCCCAACGACTGTCCAGTTTGGGCCAGAAATCCGGCACCGTCCAGCCAGCGTGGCGTTTTTGCGCTAGGGATTTTGTAGCGAATCGACGACCGGCTCATTGGGCCGACGGCCGGCGCACGGCGAGGGCCGCCAGCGTCAGGGCGCTGAAGGCGGCGCCGGCCAGGAAGGCGCTGGGGGCCCCGAACCGGTCCCAGAGCCAGCCGGCCAGGCCGCTGGCCACCAGCAGCGCCAGGCCGCTCGCCAGGTTGAACATGCCGAAGGCAGTGCCGCGCAACTGGGCCGGCGCCGTGTCGGCCACCATGGTGGCCAGCAGGCCCTGGGTCATGGCCATGTGCAGTCCCCACAGCGCGATGCCGCCCCACAGCGGCCAGCCGTGGTCGGCCAGCGCCAGCAGCAGGTCAGCCGCCACCAGCGCCGCCAATCCCGCGGCCAACAGGCCGCGGTGGCTGGCGCGGTCGGCCAGCTTGCCCAGCGGATAGGCGCCCCCGGCGTAGACCAGGTTCATCACGATCAGCACCAGCGGCACCCAGGCCAGCGCCAGCCCGCCCTGTTGCGCCCGCAACACCAGGAAGGCCTCGCTGAAGCGCGCCAGCGTGAACAATGCCCCGATTCCCACCACCCACCAGTAGGCCGGCGGCAACTGGCGCAGGCTCTCGCGCCGGACCGGGTTGACCCGCGCCGGGCCGGCAGCACGCGGCGGTTCGTGCACGCCGAACAGCAGCAAGGCCACCGCCAGCACGCCGGGAACGACGGCCACCCAGAACACCAGCCGGATGTCGTTGGCCCACAGCAGCATGAAGGCAATGGCCAGCAAGGGGCCGAGGAAGGCGCCGACCGTGTCGAGCGACTGCCGCAGGCCGAAGGCGGCACCGCGCATGTCCGGCGGGGCGAGGTCGGCCACCAGCGCGTCGCGCGGGGCGCCGCGGATGCCCTTGCCGACCCGGTCGATCAACCGCGCGGAGACGACGACGCCGGTGGACGTGGCCAGGGCGAACAGCGGCTTCGAAGCGGCGCCCAGGCCGTAACCGAGCAGGGCCAGCGGCTTGCGCTTGCCCAGCCAGTCGCTCCAGGCGCCGGAAAACACCTTGACGATCAGCGCGGTGGCTTCGGCGGCCCCTTCCAGCAAGCCCACCGTGACCATGCTGACGCCCAGCGTGGTGACCAGGAAGACGGGCAGCAGGCTGTGGATCAGCTCGGACGAGACGTCCATCAGCAGGCTGACGAAGCCCAGCGCCCAGATGCCGGGCGGCAGCTTGCGGGCGGCGGCGGGCTGCATGCGGCCCGCCGCGTCAGGCGACGGTGACGGCAGCCCCTGCGCCGCGCGGCCCGATCCGGCCGATCTCGTGCACGCTCTCGCCGGCGGCGCGCAGCGTGGCCGCCACGGCCTGCGCCTCGGCCGGCGCCACCACCACCACCATGCCGATGCCGTTGTTGAAGGTGCGGTTCATCTCGTGGTCGCCGATCGCCGCGGTGCGCTGCAGCCAGGCGAACAGCTCGGTGCGGGGCCAGCTGCCGTGGCGCAGTTGCGCGGCCAGGCCCTCGGGCAGCACGCGCGGGATGTTTTCCAGCAGGCCGCCGCCGGTGATGTGGGCCAGCGCCTTGATGCCGGGATGCTGCGCCAGCGCGGCCAGCACCGGCTTCACGTACAGGCGGGTCGGCTCCATGATGGCCTGGCGGAAAGGCTTGCCGTCCAGGGTGGCGGGCAGGTCCGCACCGGCGCGCTCGATGCACTTGCGCACCAGCGAGAAGCCGTTGGAGTGCACGCCGCTGGAGGCCAGGCCCAGCACGACGTCGCCGTCCTGCACGTCCTGGCCGGCCAGGATCTTCGATTTCTCCACCGCGCCGACGGCGAAGCCGGCCAGGTCGTATTCGCCGGCGGGGTACATGCCGGGCATTTCGGCCGTCTCGCCGCCGATCAGGGCGCACCCCGACAACTCGCAGCCGCGGGCGATGCCGCCGATCACGGCGGCCGCCGTGTCGACGTCCAGCTTGCCGCAGGCGAAGTAGTCCAGGAAGAACAGCGGCTCGGCGCCCTGCACCAGCACGTCGTTGACGCTCATGGCCACCAGGTCGATGCCCACGGTGTCGTGCATGTTCCACTCGAAGGCCAGTTTCAGCTTGGTGCCGACGCCGTCGGTGCCGGAAACGAGGACCGGTTCCTTGTACCTCTTGGGCACCTCGAACAGCGCGCCGAAGCCGCCGATGCCGGCCAGCACGCCTTCGCGCATGGTCCTTTTCGCCAGTGGCTTGATGCGTTCGACCAACGCGTCACCGGCGTCTATATCGACGCCGGCGTCCTTGTAAGAGAGGGGGGTGGGATTCATAAAATAGAATTTGCCCTTGATTTTACTTGCCGGGTGCCCACCGCCCCGGCTTTCCTCCGCCTCCATGCAATTCACCCCCACGCAGACTCGGGCCGCGGCCTGGATGGCGATCGCAGTGCTCGCGGTGCTCGCTCTGCGCGCGCTCGGGCCGGTGCTGGCGCCCTTCGTGGTGGCGGCGGTGCTGGCCTATGCGCTGACGCCGCTGGTCGACCGGCTGGACGCCGTGGGCAACGGCCGGATGCCGCGGCTGCTGGCCGTGATCCTGGTCGAACTGATCCTGCTGCTGGCCCTGCTGTCGCTGGTGCTGCTGATCGTGCCGGTGCTGGTGAAGGAGATCCCGCTGATGCGCGAGCAGCTGCCACTGCTGTTCGACCGGCTGCACGGCACGCTTTCGCCCTGGCTGGCGCAGTTCGGCATCAAGATCGCGCTGGACCTGGGGAGCCTGCGTGCGCAGCTCGTGGAGTACCTCAACGCCAACGCGGGCGACAGCTTCGGCTCGCTCTGGTCGTCGCTCAAGCTCGGGGGCAGCGTGGCGCTGACGGTGGTGGGCTACCTGGTGCTGATCCCGGTGGCGCTGTTCTACCTGCTGATGGACTGGAAGCGGCTGGTGGCCCGCGTGCTCGAACTGGTGCCGCCGCGGGCCCGGCCCAGCGTCGACTCCTTCACCGCCGAAGCCGACCAGGTGCTGGGCCAGTACCTGCGCGGCCAGTTGCTGGTGATGGTGAGCATGGCGGTCTTCTACAGCGTCGGCCTGGCCCTGTTCGGCCTGGACCTGGCGGTGCCGATCGGGGTCTTCACCGGCCTAGCGATGTTCGTGCCCTATGTCGGCTTCGGCATCGGCATGGTGCTGGCGCTGGTCGCGGGCCTGCTCGAATTCGCATCGCTGAAGGCGCTGGTCATGGTGGGCGTGGTCTATGGCAGCGGCCAGATGCTGGAAGGCTTCTACCTGACGCCGCGCTTCGTCGGCGAGCGCATCGGCCTGCACCCGCTGGCGGTGATCTTCGCGCTGCTGGCGTTCGGCCAGCTGCTGGGCTTCGTCGGCGTGTTGATCGCGCTGCCGGCCAGTGCGGTGCTGCTGGTGGCGATCCGCCGCGCGCGCAGCGGCTACCTGTCCAGCCAGCTGTATCACGGCTGATGCGATGCCCATGAAGCAGCTGGCACTCGACATCGGCCTGGCCCGCGCGCCCAGCCTGGCGAGCTTCCTGGCCGGTCCCAACGAGGCCGCCTGGAAGCACCTGCAGCTGTGGGCCGGCAGCCCGACCCGCTCGCCCGTGCCGACCTACCTGTGGGGCGCGGTCGGCAGCGGCAAGACGCACCTGCTGCGGGCGGTGCAGGAGAGCCTGCGCGAGCAGGGCGCCACGGCCGGCTGGCTCGACCCGTCGTTGGTGGAACCGCCCGAATTCGACGAGCGCTGGGCCGTGCTGCTGCTGGACGACGTGCACCTCTATTCGGCCGTCCAGCAGCACGCGGCCTTTGCCTGGTTCGTCCAGGCCCAGACCCTGCAGCGCGGCGTGCTGGCCGCCGGGGCGCTGCCGCCGGCCGACCTGAAGCTGCGCGAGGACCTGCGCACCCGCCTCGGCTGGGGCCACGTGTTCCAGCTGCACGTGCTGAGCGAGCCCGAACGGCGTGCCGTGCTGCGCCAGGCCGCTGACGCCCGCGGCGTGTTCCTGAGCGACGAGGTGATGGATTTCATCCTCACCCGCTTCTCGCGCGACCTCGACAGCCTGATGCAGCTGCTGAACCACCTCGATGCCTACGCGCTGCAGACCCAGCGCGCCGTCACCATTCCCTTGATCCGTTCCATGCTGGAGAGCGAGTGAGCAAGCCTCGTATCGCCCTGTTCGACCTCGACCACACGCTGCTGCCGATCGACTCCGACTACTCCTGGGGCGAATTCACCCAGCAGATCGGCTGGACCGACAGTGCGGAGTTCAAGCGCCGCAACGACGCGTTCTACCAGCACTACGTCGCCGGCACGCTGGACGTGCACGACTACGTGCGCTTCTCCACCGAAGCCCTGCGCCTGCACGGCGAGGCGGCCTACCGCGAGGCCCACGCCCGCTTCATGCGCGACTGGATCCTGCCTCTGCGGCCGGCGGCACTCGCGCTGGTGCGCGGCCACCAGGCGGCCGGCGACCAGCTGGCCATCGTCACGGCCACCAACGAGCTGGTGACGCGTCCTATCGCGGCGGCCTTCGGCGTGCCCGAGCTGATCGCCGTCGAGCTGGCCCGCGATGCCGGCGGCTGGATCACCGGCGAGATCGCCGGCGTGCCCTCGATGCGCGAGGGCAAGGTGGTGCGGGTGGCGGCCTGGCTGCGCGCCCGAAACCTGGACTGGCTGGACGTGGAAACCACCTTCTATTCCGATTCGACCAACGACCTGCCCCTGCTGGAGCGTGTCGACCATCCGGTCGCCACCAACCCCGACGCACGCCTGCGCACCATCGCCCTGGAGCGGGGTTGGCGCATACTCGACCTGTTCACCAATGATTAAAAAGTTCATCGAAACGCTGCTAGGCGGCAACAAGCCGAAGTTCGGCAAACGGCAGGAAGTGGGCCCCGAGGAGCACGCCATCGACCCCACGCTGGTCGACGAGCGCGCCCTCAACGTGGTGCACACGCTGAAGGAAGCGGGCCACGAGGCCTACATCGTCGGCGGCGCGGTGCGCGACCTGCTCCTGGGCCTGCGGCCCAAGGACTTCGACGTCGCCACCAGCGCCACGCCGGAGCAGGTCAAGGGCCTGTTTCGCCGCGCCTTCATCATCGGCCGGCGCTTTCGCATCGTCCACGTGGTCTACGGCCGCGGGCGCGAGCACGAGGTGATCGAGGTCTCGACCTTCCGCGCCTACATGGACAGCGCGGCCGCCGAATCGGTCAGCGGCAACGAGCGCACCAGCAAGAGCGAGCTCGCCGGCATGAAGCACGCGGTGGATTCGGCCGGCCGGGTGCTGCGCGACAACGTCTGGGGCCCGCAGGAAGAGGACGCGGCGCGCCGCGACTTCACCATCAACGCGATGTACTACGACCCCGAGCGGCGCGTCGTGGTGGACTACCACGGCGGCATCAAGGACGCCAAGAAGCGCGTGCTGCGCATGATCGGCGACCCGGCGGCGCGCTACCGCGAGGACCCGGTGCGCATCATCCGCGCCGTCCGCTTCGCGGCCAAGCTGGCGG
>JAQGMU010000667.1 GCA_028292195.1 Ramlibacter sp.
CGACTGCAACCGATTCCCGCGTCGAGCCACTTAACGGCGTTTCTCTGCTTGCGTTGCGGGAGGGGTCCATATACTAAAGTTAGACCCCTGCTGGCGCGGCGGCGGAGGTCGATTTTTCATTAGGGGAACGATTTAGCGACCAATTGTTCTCAAACGACGAAAGAGGCAGTTTGTTTAGTCGTGACCAAGATAAGTCCCGTGACCATGCGTTTTTTCTCAGAGGCCCCGGCGTGTTCGCATACAGCTTCGCTATGTCGTAGGGCACAATCCACGACCGGACTACGCCCGTCTTTGGCTTGAAGATCAGAACTACCCAGTCGCATTGCCTGCGGTCATCAAAGTTGAACCAGCGGCTCGTTTTCCAACCCTCGCTTTCGCTCCTTGTCTTAACACTTACGCGTACCAGCCCGGAACCTGTTTCAACGGCGAGATCGTAGGCTTCCCAATTGTCGGGCATCTTTGCCGCGTACTTTCCGGCGAAGCTGAACTGGCTGAGTGCATAGTGCTCGCCAGCGTCCCCAAGCAGCTTTGTCGTTGAAGATCGGAGCATCGTGGCCATGGGTATTGAGGGGTCTAACGCCTTGTTGAGCAGCGCGCGCGACGCCGCCCGCATACCAACACCGGCACAGGCAGACCACTCACGCTTCCTCGCGTCCGCTCGAACTAGAGTTCGAGCTCATATGCCGTGTGGCGTCGCCTATTTGTTTGGAGATGGTGACTGGGGCATCCCACGGAGCAAAACGGAGAACTGGTTGACCTGCCCCGCAATCGCGGCCAGATCACGACCAATCTTCTTCAGGTCGTCCAACGACATGTCGAGCCGTCGTCGTTCATATGAACCATTTGAATGCGTTGTTCGCCTCTGCAGATTTCGCGTAGCTGGATTTTCTGCCCAGATTGCGTGGACACACCTGTTTCGTTCGCCGTTAGCACGGTCGATTTCTCGACGCAGGTCATGCCATTTCTTATGTAGCTCATCATTGCCGTCGTAATTATCAGAGAGCAGACCTTGAATCATGTTCAGCCGAGGAGGCAATGAAATCATGGCGTAGTAGATGATTTTTCCTTGGTTGTACCGCGAACCTATGAGAGTGCCGAATAGCATTTCTATTTCAGCTTCGAGAACCGCACCTTGTGCCGCGACGATTCCAACCAATCCCGCATGCTCTGAGAACTGCGCATCTGCAAGTCGTGACCATGATTCAATATTGGGTAAATCCATCGTTCCCTCGATCTGCTGCGGCGTTGAAGCGCGCAACGCACAGTTGCAACGGGCTCATTGAGCCGTCGTGGCGGTTGCGTGAGCTCTAACGAACCAGTTCACAGGCGCGAGCAGCACAGCGAAGCGACGCTGTTTGCGCGTCTGGTGCAACTGACGGCTAGGGTTCAGCATTCTGCGTTGCGATGAACTCAAAGAGGGTTTTCCCTTCGAGAATAGGGTCGCGAACGTCGCTCATCTGAGAGAACGGATACGCAAGGCCGTAGTGGATAATTCTACGAATCTCCGATAGCCGAATGACCTCCCGCCCATTTTCCACTTCCACTATTTCTTCGTGCGCGTCTTCGATCTCTTCGCTTCGGACGATCCCTGTAGCGTAGCCGACAACATTATTGTGCAGAAAGACGGGCGCGCCGCTCATGCCCGCGGGAACAGGGAAATTCAGCTCTAGTTGCTTATGCGAGAGTGTGACGTGTCCTTTCAAAATACGCATCTCCTTCCCCGAACCCCAGACTTCGTGGCTGGGGATACCGATCAATTGGATATCCGCTCCCCACGTCACCTCCTCGGTTGAGACTGGAAGGTAATGGGTTTTCGGCAGGTTGACGTGAAACAGGGCAACGTCGAAAGACTGGAACTTCGCGGCCCGGGTGATCCAACATACCTTCGCGTCGCCATCAACTTGTACGATCGCAACGAGGCGACGTTCTTCTCCCAAATCATCTGGCGTCGGGATAACGTGATTGGCGGTAATTGCGTCGCCGCGTTTGGTGACGAAGAACGCTGTGCCAAGGAACGTACGGGACTCAAGAAAGACGCCATTGTCACGCGCGTGAACTGAAAAAAGTGAAAATACTTACTCGCGAGCGTCCTCCAGTACGAGCGTGTTCACGTTGAACCCTAACGAATAGGGTTTTATCCGGCGTGCGACAGCACGGTGGATAAAACCAGTTGGACTGAACCGCTGGATTCAGGCCGCGGCTTCTTGGCGTTTGTAACGGGCAGAGATGCGTGCCCGTGACGGTGATGTGCGCGAGGTGGCGGACAGGGCATAGGCATCAGCGTCGTGGCGGCGGCGAGCCGGCGGTGGTGTGGACGCAAAGACTATGACAGAGGCCGCATGGAGGGTCAACGCGGTGACGGCGCGCGCGGAGGCACTCTGCGAAGGCAGAAGGCCCGGCAGTCGAGGGGGTATGGCAGGAGCATTCGGACTCATGTTCGAATAAGCGCGGGCGGCCCGCGCGCCGACTGTGACGGGAGCGTACTGTTGAGGCGCATGGGCCCTTCGTGGCAACGAGGACACTGATGGATGTCAAGCGCGGCTACGCGCAACTAGAAGGCTTTGACCGATTCGGGTGCAGGCGGCGGCGTTGTTGCGGGTGGCTGGTCCAGGGCGAGGCGCGCAGCGGCGAGCTTGCTGTGCTTGGAGCGATTTGCGGGTCAAAGGGATCAGGGTCGCACTTATCGCCCAAAGTCGCGAACCAGCACGCTCGTCGGAGCGCAACATAAAAGAGAAACTCGACGCTGGCCCCTTACCCCCTTAACCCCTCCAGCGAACTGGATCATTCGCGTGATCTCGGAGTGGCTGAAGCCGCGCCCGTACTCAGCCGTCGATTCTTGTGACACTGTCACGAGAATCTGTTTCCCGTACGCGGCCCTGCTGCCTTGAAGAGTTGCCGTCAGCAGACGGCGTCCGAGGTGCCAGCACAACTGGGTTTGCGTGGAATAGGGCGTTGATGCAATCCGCTGGCGGGCGGACCGGGTCAAGCCGTGCAGGTCTGAAATAAGTCCGGCTCGTTGACTATAGCGGAGACGCCTTTACGTACTACAGGGCCAGAGCGGTTGCGCGATGCAGTCCGCCCGGCTTTTCGTAGATTTCTCCTTCATCGCGCGGTCCGGGTCTTCAGCAAACCATCGAGCAGCCCTTCCGCCTCTTTCTCGATGGCGAGGATGTCGGCACTGATCTCCTACAGCGTGCGCAGCGGCTGCGGTTTGTAGAAGTGGCGCGTGAAGCTCACCTCGTAGCCGATCCTGGTGGCGTCCCGTTTGATCCACGCATCGGGTGTGTAAGGCAGTCCACCACGCGCGCTCAGCCCTAAGCGCCGTGTCGGCCGCGGCCTTGTCGCCCATTAAGACGAGGCGCCCTGCGCTGTTCGCCAAGGCCGGGGTTTCGACGAGGACTGTCGAGCCGCACCGGTGGCTCCACGCGCGATGTTGTCTCCGCGTCGACGGAGGTTGAAAGAATCGAGCTGGTGCGCGAGTTCCGCAGGAGCCGGCCTTGGCGAGCGGCGCAGGGGTACCGCTGCGCCAGCGATAGCGCAGCAGCGGCGCCGAGGAGGGCGACAAGGCCGCGGTCGATACGGCGCAACCGTGTGATGGTGGCGCGAGACATCAAGCCGTCGATGCGCTCCCAACTGCGTCGAAGCCTTGCACCGGGCCTAGTAACTCGCGACGCCGCCGTCCGAGCGCGGATCGGCACCGCCTTCCAGCGCGCCGTTCCTGTGGCGCACGATCGCGCCGGCGTGGCCGACGGTCTCGTCGTAAGGCTCGAGGATTTCCACCTCGTGCCCCCATTCCATCAGCGCGTGCGCAAGCCCCATCTCGAAGCGCGCTTCGAGCTTGAGCGTCTCGCTCGTGTCGCCCCAGGTGCGTCCGAGCAGCCATCGCGGCGCGTTCACCGCGGCCTGCGGGTCCATGCCGAAGTTGACGATGCGCGTGAACACCGCGGCCTGGCTCTGCGGCTGGCCGTCACCGCCCATCGCGCCGTACACCAGTGTGCGGCCGTCCTTCAACACCGCGAGCGCCGGGTTCAGCGTGTGGAAAGGCTTCTTGCGAGGCATCAGTGCGTTGAGCGCGAACTGGTCCAGCGAGAAGCTGCACCCGCGGTTCTGCCAGTTGATGCCCGACTTCTCGAGCACCGCGCCGCAGCCGAACTCGTGATAAATGCTCTGGATGAACGAGACCGCGCGGCCCTGCTCGTCGATCACACCCATCCACACCGTATCGCCCGGGCCCTTGCCGCGTTTCTCGCCCCACGGCAGCGCGTGGCGCCGCCGCACTTTCGCCGCGAGCTCGCGCACGACCGCGCGGGTCACCAGCCGCTGCGGCTCGACGCTCATGTAGCGCGGGTCTTCGATGT
>JAQGMU010000423.1 GCA_028292195.1 Ramlibacter sp.
GAATGCGACGAGGGCGACCAGCTGGTGTCCTACCTGCCGCTGTGCCACGTCGCGGAGCAGATGTTCTCCATCCACATCCCGGTGGTGAGCGGGGCCCAGGTGAATTTCGCCGAGAGCCTGCGCACCATCCAGGAAGACCTGCGCGAGATTGCGCCGCAGATCTTCTTCGGCGTGCCGCGCATCTGGGAGAAGTTTCACGCGTCCATCCGCACCAAGCTGCGCGAGGCGGGCGGGCTGCGGCTGTGGATGTACGAGCGCGCCATCGCCGCCCTCGAGACCACGGCCGCCAAGCCACGATCCGACTGGTCCCTGGCCGAGCGCGCCCGCTGGGCCTTCTGGTACGTGCTGGTGCTGCGTGCCCTGCTCAATTTCGTCGGCCTGCGGCGCTGCCGGGTGGCGATCTCCTCCGGCGCGCCGATCGCGCCCGACATCCTGAAGTTCTTCCGGGTGCTGGGCGTGCCGATCCGCGAAGCCTATGGCCTGACCGAAGCCTCCGGCGCCACCACCATGCAGCCGGGCGACGCCTCGCCGGTCGGCTCGGTCGGCATCCCGTACCCGGGCATCGAGGTCACGCTGGCCGACGACGGCGAGATCCTGATCAAGGGCGACGTGGTGTTCCGCGGCTACTACAAGAACGACGAGGCCACGCGCGAGGCCGTCGATGCCGAAGGGCGGCTGCACACCGGCGACGTCGCCACCTGGGTCGCCGGCCCGGCGGGGCGGGAGCTGAAGGTGATCGACCGCAAGAAGGACATCATGATCACGGCCGGCGGCAAGAACATCACGCCGTCGGAGATCGAGAACGCGCTGCGCTTCTCGCCCTTCATCAAGGAGGCGATCGTCATCGCCGACCGGCGCCGCTTCGTCAGCGCGCTGATCCAGATCGAGTTCGACAGCGTCAGCAAGTGGGCCGAGGAACACGGCCTGACCTACACCCATTTCCGCAGCCTGGTCGAACTGCCGCAGGTGCGGGACCTGGTGCAGAAGGAAGTGGACTGCGCCAACGGCGGCATGCCGCAGGTGCAGCAGGTGCGCAAGTTCCACCTGCTCACCAAGGAACTGGACCACGACGACGGCGAAGTGACCGCAACCATGAAGGTGCGGCGCAAGAGCATCGCCGAGAAGTACGCGCAGGTCATCGATGACCTGTATGCCCCGGCCCGGGAAGCTACCCTGGCCTCCTGATTTCACCTAAAGGCGCGTTCCCATGTCCAAGGTCCTGTACGAAAAGCGCGGCGAAGTCGCGTACATCACGCTGAATCGGCCCGAGGTGCACAACGCCATCGACGTCGAGACCCACCTGCTGCTGCGCGGCATCTGGGAGGACTTCCGTGACGACCCGAAAATCCGCGTGGCAATTCTCACCGGCGCCGGCAACGAGGCTTTCTGCGCCGGCGCCGACCTGAAGACCCACGTGCCCGAATGGAACGGGGTGGGCCCGATGCTGGCGCGCAGCAAGCTGCCCGACGGTTTCGCGGGCGGCATCACGCGCGGGCTGCACAAGATCTACAAGCCGGTGGTGGCGGCGCTGAATGGCTGGACCCTCGGCGGCGGCCTGGAGCTGGCGCTGGCTTGCGACATTCGCCTTGCTTCCGAGACCGCCAGGCTCGGCTCTTTCGAGCTGCGCCGCGGAATGCATCCGGCCGATGGCGGGATCGTGCGGCTCGTCAACATCGCCGGCGCCGGCATCGCGCTGGAGATGGAGTTGACGGGCGAGGCCATCGATGCGCGCCGTGCCCTGGCCGCCAACCTGGTCGCGCGCGTGGTGCCGCAGGCGGACCTGATGGCGGCCACGGAGGACCTGGTGGCGCGCATCCTGCGCAACGACCGGCGAGCCGTGGAGTCCGCCAAGGAAACCATCATGGAAGTGATCGGCCGGCCGCTGGACGACCAGCTGCGGCTGGAGGCGCTGCTCGGGTATGCGCTGTGTGGCGACAACCCCGAAATCGTCAAGCGCACCGAGCAGTTCTTCGACAAGGCCGACAAGGGCCGGGTCGGCAAGACGCCCACCGCCCTCTAGACACCATGGTCCTCACCGACGACCAGTGCAGCCTGCGCGACGCCGCCCGGCGCTTCTCGCGCGAACGCTTGCTGCCGTTCTACCAGCAGCGCGAAAAAGCCGGGGGGCTGGACCGTGCGCTGCTGCGCGAGATCGGCAGCCTGGGCTACCTGGGCGTCGACCTGCCGGAAGACCTGGGCGGCATGGGGTTGGACGGCGTGACGGCGGGGCTGATCATCGAGGAGCTCTCGTACGGCGACTACAACATCGGCACGGCGGCCGTCGTGGGCGCCTTGCTCGCCGCGATCCTCGCGCGCAACGCGGCGCCGGCGCTGGCGCAGCAATGGGTGCCGGCCATCGCGCGCGGCGAAGCCATCGTCGCCCTGGCCATCACCGAGCCGCGCGGCGGCTCGGACGCCGCCAACCTGCGGCTGGGTGCCAAGCGCGCGGGCGACGGCTTCGTGCTTTCCGGCGAGAAGACCTCCGTCACCTTTTCCGACAGCGCCGACGCCTTCCTGGTGTTCGCCCGCACCGGTACGCCGGAGGAGGGCGCGCGCGGCGTCAGCGCCTTCCTCGTGCCTTCCGACAGCCCGGGGATCAGCAGCACGCGCTTCGACGACGTGGGCAGCTGCGCGCTGGGGCGCGGCTCGGTGTTCTTCGACGACGTGCAGGTGCCTGCCAGCCACGCCGTGGGTGCGCGCGGCAAGGGCTTCACGCAAGTGATGCAGGGCTTCGACTACAGCCGCGCGTTGATCGCGCTGCAGTGTCTGGGCGCGGCGCAGGCCTCGCTGGACGAAGCCTGGGCCTATGCCAGGGAGCGCGAGGCCTTCGGCCGGCCGATCGGCCAGTTCCAGGGCGTGAGTTTCCCGCTGGCGGAGGGCGACTCCATGGTCGCCGCGATCCGGCAGCTCTGCTACCACGCGCTCGCCTTGCGCGACGCCGGCCAGCCGCACACGGCGGAAGCGGCGATGGTCAAGTGGATGGGCCCCAAGACCGCGTTCGACGTGATCCACCAGTGCCTGCTGACCTTCGGCCACTACGGCTGGAGCAAGGACCTGCCGCACCAGCAGCGCCTGCGCGACGTGATGGGCCTGGAGATCGGCGACGGCACCGCTGCCGTGATGAAGCTGGTGATCGCCCGCGAGCGCATCGGTCGCGCGGCCGTGCAGTACTGATGCCCGCGGAATAACGGAGACAACGATGCCTTACGCCACCGGATTCCGGCCCGGACTGTTCGCTGGCCGGACCTACATCGTCACCGGCGGCGGCAGCGGCATCGGCCGCTGCACCGCGCACGAACTGGCGGCGCTGGGAGCCCACGCCGCGCTGGTCGGCCGCACGCCCGAGAAGCTGGAGCGCGTGGCCGGCGAAATCGCCGAGGACGGAGGCCACGCCAGCGCCTGGCCCTGCGACATCCGCGACGAATTGCAGGTGCGTGCCACGGTGCAGGGCATCCTGCAGGCGCGCGGCCGCATCGACGGCCTGGTCAACAACGCAGGCGGCCAGTACCGCTCCGAGCTGCGCGACATCTCGACCAAGGGCTTCGAGGCGGTCGTGCGCAACAACCTCACCGGCGGCTTCATCTTCATGCGCGAGACCTACACGCAGTGGATGGAAGCCCGCGGCGGGTCCATCGTGAACATCATTGCCGACATCTGGAACGGCTGGCCCAACTTCTCCCACTCCGCGGCTGCCCGCGGCGGCATGCACACGCTGACCGAATGCGCGGCCTGCGAGTGGTCGGCGGCCGGGGTGCGGGTGAACTCGGTGGCGCCCGGCGCGATCATGACCAGCGGCCTCGACACCTACGAGGCCAAGGACGATGCCTACATCAAGCGCGTGCCGACCAAGGTGCCTATGCAGCGCTTCGGCACCGAAGCCGAGGTGTCGGCCGCGATCGTCTTCCTGCTGTCGCCGATGGCGGCCTACATCACCGGCTCGTGCGTGCGCGTGGACGGCGGCGCGCCGAACGCGCGCGAGGTCTGGTGGCCGCTGCAGGCGCATGACAAGGCTCCGGCCTTCGACGGATTCCATCGGGCGGTGAAGCCCGGACTGTTCAGCGAGTAGCGAGAGCATGAACGCACCATCCAAGGAGACACGCATGCACCAGCCTTCACGCAGGAAGATCATCCAGTCGGCGGCGGCCGCCGCCACCCTGGGGCCGTGGGTCGTCCGCCAGGCGCTGGCGCAGGCGGGCAAGGCCGACATCGTCATTGCCGCCGCCCAGCCCGTGACGGGCGTGTTCTCTACGCCCGGCGGCTACCTCAATGCCGGCCTCGGCGACTACATCGCCTGGCGCAACAGCCGTGGCGGCGTATCGGGGCACAAGCTGCGTTACGTGTGGGAGGACAGCGCCTTCAAGACCGACCAGGCAGTGACGGTGTTCAAGAAACTGATGGCGACCGAGAAGCCATCGTTCTTCTACCTGGACAACACCGGTTCCTGCAAGGCCGTGGCGCAGGACGCCATTGCCTCCGGCTCGGTCATGACCTCCAGCGCGTCGCTGGCCGGCATCCTGGCCGACCCGGTGAACATGCCGCATCACTTCATCGCCGGTCCCACCTACGGCGCGATGCACGAGATCCTGATGGAATACATCGCCCGCTCCGCGCGCGGCGGCAGCAAGCCGAACGTGGCGCTGGTCTACACCGAGTCGGAATTCGGCCGCGACGGCATCCCTGCCTCCAAGGCCAGGGCGCAGCAGCTGGGCATCCCGATCGTGGCGGAGGTCCAGACCAAGGTGACCGGCATGGACGTGACAGGGGAGGTGGCACGCCTGCGCCGAGCCAAGCCGGACATCGTGATCTTCCAGGGCTATGTCGTCACGCCGATCCCGGAGTTCGTGCGGCAGATGCGGGAGGCCGGCATGACCAGCCAGGTGATGGGCACCATCTGGAGCTCCGACCAGCCGCTGCTGGACGCGCTCGGTGCCATGAGCGAGGGCTACATGGGCATGGTGCCTTACCGCTACACCTACGACCCCGACTCGGCGATGATGAAGACGATCCGCGAGCATGTGGCGGCGACGCGGCCCGACATGAAGTTCATATCGCACTTCTACGTGAATGCATGGCTCGCCGGCATGGTGTTCGCCGAGGTGGCGGACCGCTGCATCCGCGCCGGCAAGCCGCTGAAGCTGCCGAACATGAAGGCGGCCCTGGAGTCGATGAAGGACTTCGACACCGGCGGCCTGACCGGCCTGCTGGCGGACCTGAGCCGCCACCAGATCGCTTCGGGCCGGCTGTACCGGCTGGACCCGGCCGCCAGGCGCATGGAACCGGCCAGCGGATGGATCAAGGTATGACGTCGGCTGCCCTGCGGCTCGAGCAGCCCCGCGCGGGCGTTACGGTGCTGCGCTTGACGCGCCCCGACGTGCTGAACGCATTGAGCGATGACATGGTGGCGGACATCGCCGAAGCGCTGACCACGGTCGATCGCGACCCGGCCTGCCGGGTGCTGGTGCTCACCGGCGAAGGCCGCGGCTTCTGCGCCGGCTTCGACCTGCGGCTGGCCGGCAGCGCACCGGACCAGGACGCGGTGGGCGAGTCCACGGCCTGGATGCTCCGGCAGGAAGCGTTCGCCGGGCTGATCACGAAGCTGCGCTCGCTGCGCCAGCCGGTGATCGCCGCCGTCAACGGGCCGGCCAACGGCGGCGGACTGGCACTGGCCATGGGCTGCGAGATCCGGCTGGCCGCGCGCTCGGCCAGCTTCAATGGCGCCTTCGTCAAGGTCGGCATGTCCGGCTGCGACATGGGCGTGAGCTGGATGCTGCCGCGCTGCGTGGGCATGTCGAACAGCTTCCACATCCTGCTGACGGGGCGGATGGTGGGCGCCGAGGAAGCGCTGCGCATCGGGCTCGTGTCGGAGCTGGTGGAAGACGACGCGCTGCTGTCGCGCGCCTTGGATCTCGCCGGCGAGATCGCTGCCAACGATGCCTTCGGCGTCTGGATGACCAAGCGCGGCGGCTGGGCCAATGCCGAAGCGGGCAGCCAGGCCGCGGCGATGGAACTGGAGAACCGCACGCAGATGCTTGCGCGCACCACCGGCGGCCTGGCGGCTGCCGCGGCGCGCTTCGCAGCGAAGAAGGCTTGACGCCATGGTACTGACCGACGACCAGAAAGCCCTGCAGGAATCCGCCCGCCGCTTCGCCCGCGAGCGCCTGCTGCCCGATTACCAGAAGCGTGAAAAGCTCGGCGTGCTCGATCGCGACTTGATCGCCGAAATGGGCCGCCTGGGCTTTCTCGGCATGGACCTGCCGGAGGAATACGGCGGCATGGGCGCCGACGCCGTCACCACCGGCCTGATCGCGGAAGCGCTGGCCTACGGCGACTTCAACGTCAGCGCGGTGCCGGTCGGCATTTCGCTCAACGCCGCCATCCTGATCCGCCATGCGCAGCCCGAGGTGGTGCGCGAATGGGTGCCGAGGATGACGCGCGGCGAGGCCATCGTCGCCATCTGCCTTACGGAACCGCGCGGCGGGTCGGACGCCAGCAACCTGCAGATGAAGGCGCGGCGCGATGGAGATCACTACATCATCAACGGCGAGAAGACCTCGATCACCTTCGCCGACCGCGCCGATGCCTACCTGATCTTCGCCCGCACCGGCAAGCCGGAAGAGGGCGCGAAAGGGGTCAGCGCCTTTTTCATTCCCGGCACGACGAAGGGAATCACGGCGACCCACTTCGACGACGTCGGCAGCGCCATCGTCGGCCGCGGCTCGGTGTTCTTCGACGACGTCAAGGTGCCGATGGCACACCGTGTCGGTGATGAAGGCAAGGGCTTCACCCAGGTGATGCAGGGCTTAGACTACAGCCGGGCGCTGATCGGCCTGCAGTGCTGCGG
>JAQGMU010000584.1 GCA_028292195.1 Ramlibacter sp.
GCGCGTGCCGGCGCGCCCATCTGTTCCAGCAGCCGCGCCGGCGACGTCTCTGCCATCGCATTTATTGACGTTTTCATCAATCAATATTACCAGAAATTGATTAAAACATCAATAAACTCCCCCGTTACTCGCGCTCCAGTATCAGCGTCGCGCTGCCGTGCCGCGTGCCCAGCGACCCGCCCGTGCCCTGCGCCAGCGCGATGTCGCAGTTCTTCACCTGCACCGCCGGATGCGCCTCGCCGCGCAATTGCCGCACCGCCTCGATCACCTTAGTGATGCCGCCACGATTGGCCGGATGATTGTTGCACAGGCCGCCGCCGTCGGTGTTGAAGGGCAACTTGCCGACGCCCGAGATCAGGTTGCCGTCGGCGACGAACTTGCCGCCTTCGCCCTTCTTGCAGAAACCCAGGTCCTCCAGCTGCATCAGCACGGTGATGGTGAAGCTGTCGTAGATGGAGGCGTACTTGATGTCGGAGGGCTTGACCCCGGCTTCCTCGAAGGCGCGGGGGCCGGAGATCGCCGCGGCGGTGTAGGTCAGGTCGACGTCGCCGCAGTTGGTGTGCTTGGCCGCCTCGCCGGCGCCGATCAGCTTCACGCGCGGGCGCTTGAGCGACATGGCGATCTCCCGGCTCGTGACCACCAGCGCGCCGCCGCCATCGGTGATGACGCAGCAGTCCAGGCGGTGCAGCGGGTCGGTGATCATGGGCGAGTTGATGACGTCCTCCACGGTCACGACCTCGCGCAGCAGGGCGTGGGGGTTGTGCTGCGCATGATGCGATGCGGCGACCTTGATCCACGCCAGTTGTTCGGAGGTGGTGCCGAACTCGTGCATGTGGCGCATGGCCGCCATGCCGTATTGGTTGGCGGTGGTGAAGCCGTAGGGAAACTCGAACGGCGTGTCCGGCGAGTGGATGTAGTGCGGCGGGATGCGCACCGTGGTGCCTATGGCCAGGCCCTCCGCGCGCGGCCGGCCGGCCAGGGTGATCAGCGCCACGCTGCACTTGCCCGCGGCGATGGCCTGGGCGGCGTGGGCCACGTGCAGCTGGTACGAGGAGCCGCCGGTCTCGGTGCTCTCGATGCGCTTGAGTTTGAGCCCCATGTAGTCGGCCAGGTTCAGGCCACCCATGCCGGGTGCGTCGCCGGCGCAGAAATAGCCGTCGACGTCGTCCTTGGTGAGGCCCGCGTCTTCCAGCGCGCCCTTGGCGACCTCGGCGTGCAGCTGCGCCAGCGACTTGTCGACGGCGTGCCGCGTCGGGTGTTCGTAGGCGCCTACGATGTACGCCTTTCCCTTGGTGCTCATGGATTCTCCGGTGGCCGCGGCAGTGCGCGCGGGATGGAGCCACTGTAGGCAGCCGGCGGTTCCGGCGCGAGACCCTTGCGAGGTGACATCCGCGTCCCGCGTCCGGGCGACAATGGGTGGTGAACCAAGGGAAAGACAACATCATGAGCATCGGCATGGACGCGCTGGCCGGCGAGGCAGCGCCCACTGCGCCGGCAGGGCGCCGCACGCGCGCCGGCCAGCTGGAGGCGAACCGGGCGGCCCTCATCACGGCTGCCTGCCAGGTCATCGGCGAGGAGGGCTACGCCAAGGCGTCGGTGGTGAAGATCACCATGCAGGCGGGGCTGGGGCAGGGCACCTTCTACACCTACTTCGACTCGCGGCAGGAGCTGTTCGACATCCTGTTGCCCGAGGTCGGCGCGGAGATGCTGGAATTCGTGCGCGAGCGGGTGTCGCGCAGCCAATCGCTGGTGGAGATCGAGGTCGGCAGCTACTGCGCTTTCGCCGACTACGTGAGGCTCAACCCCTGGTACGGCCGCATCCTGTTCGAGGCCGAGACCCTGGCCCCGCAGGCGGCCCGCACCAACGCGCACCGCGTGGTGACGCAACACCTGACGCGCCTGACCCATGCCTGGGAAAACGGCGAGCTGCCGGACTACACGCTGGCGGAGATTCCCTCGCTTTCCTCCACCTTGCTCGCGCTGCGCCGCCACTTCGTGCGCACGCGCATGGAAAGCTACCTGCCGGCGCTGGCCGCCGATACATTGATGGAGGTGTCGGTGAAGGTGATCCGGCGCATGCTGCAGGCCAGCCGCGCGGGCTAGCCCAAGCTGCGTCCGGGACCCCCGGGCGGCCGGTCAGTGACGCGTGAGCGCCTGGGAGGCGCCGATGAAGCGCTGGATCAACTCGAAGCGCGTGCCGATGGTGAGCCGGCGGTAGGCGCGCTTGCGGTAGGTGGCAACGCTGTCTTCTTGCAGCGTCAAGTCGATCGCGATACCGGGCGTGGACATGCCGCGCAGGATGCGCGCGCAGACCTGCGTCTCGCGCCGCGTCAGGGTGGGCATCAGCTCGCGCAGGCGGACTTCGATTTCGTCGACCGAGCCGAGCAGCGCCGCGCCGGGTTCGGCGGCGCGCGCGCTGCCCACCAGGCGATCGTGCTTGGCGATGAGCGAGAGCCAGGTGTCGGCCATCGCGCGGATGCAGCCGATGTCGTCCACGCTGAAGCTGCCGCGTTGACGGGTGCGGATCATGCTCAGGCCGTACCAGTGCTCGCCGCGCCGGCCGCAGAGGAAAACGCGGTCGCACACGTTGCGGCTCAGGTAAATCTGCTCGCGCAGCTGTTCGTCGTCCAGGCGCGCCGGATCCACGCGCAGCATCACCACGTCGCCGTCGCCGCTGGCGCGCTTGGCCATGGAAATGGTCGGATCGCGCCCGCAGTAGTCCGGCAAGGTGTAGAGGTTGCCCATGGTGACGGCGGTGGCCCCGCCGTGCGCGCTGCCGGCGCTCAGCAGCTTGACGTTGTCGTCGTCCAGGCCGAAGGCCGAGTAGTGTTCGACGCCCGCCCAACGATCCAGGGTGCGCACCGTCGCTGCCGCGAAGCCATTGGTGCCCACGGTGTCGATGGCATCCCGCCAGTTGACGCCGCTCATGCTGACGGCGGGAGTGCTTTCGAGAATCTGCATCGCTTTGTCTCCGGTGGTGCCAAAGCTCTGCGGCCCGGCCTCGCCATCCGTGCAAAAAAACTCGGAAGGCGAGGCCAGTATAGATTTGCTCGAATCTCGAATCAACAATCGACTTTGTTTAAACGGCCCCCCTGGAGGGGGACAAAGACCCTCGAGAACGTGGACTCGTCGTACTCGACCTGGCCCCGTCTTCCCCCGCCCTGGGCCTGCAGCGCGACTGAGCGTGCGCTCGGCCCCTCCGGACGTCCCAGCGTAGGGTGGGTTCGCGCCAGCGACCCCACCGTGCGGCTTCGATCCGGCGCGCCAATGTCTTTCCGGGGAAACGTCCGAACCACGATCGACAG
>JAQGMU010000585.1 GCA_028292195.1 Ramlibacter sp.
TCCGCCAGCGTCATGGTGCACCAGGGGCCGGCCAGAACGCGCGACAGGTCGAGGATGCGGATGCCGGCCAATGCCGGCTGGCGGGATGAAGAGGGCATGGTCAGCAAAGCGTGCGGATGAAATCGGCGGCCAGCGGCTCCTTGCTGGCCACGAACAGGCGGCCCAGCTCGCGGTGCCAGTGCTGCTCGGAGCCATGGGCGGCGCGCCATTCGTGCAGGCGGCGCGTAAAGAGCTGCAGGTCGTATTCCTCGGTGATGCCGATGGCGCCGTGCACCGCGTGGGCGATGGAGGCGACCAGCTGCGCGGCTTCGCTGGCGCGCGCCTTGGCGACGGCGCAGGCGGTCGGCGAAGGCAGCGGCGCGTCGGTGGCAAAGGCGGCCTCGGCGGCCATGCCGGCGGCGGCGACGTGCTCCGCCATCACCGACAACTGGTGCTGGATCGCCTGGAACTTGCCGATCGGCTTGCCGAACTGCACGCGCTCGTTGGCGTAGTTCATGGTCAGGTCGAAAGTGCGCTTGAGCGCGCCGGCCAGCAGGCCCGCATGCAGCAGCGCGGCCAGCGGCTGCAGGTCGGCGGCGCGGGCCGGGCCCGGCAACACCCGGCCGGCACCGGCGTCCCAGTGGAACGACGCGGCCAGGCTGCCGTGCACGCCGCTGGGAAGCAGTTGCGCCTGGGCAGCGGGCAACAGCAAGAGGTCTTCGCCGAGCG
Source organism: Ramlibacter sp. (assembly GCA_028292195.1). GTDB lineage: Bacteria > Pseudomonadota > Gammaproteobacteria > Burkholderiales > Burkholderiaceae_C > Ramlibacter. The sequence continues at coordinate 709 of JAQGMU010000585.1, forward strand.
CGCCGATGACGTGCGCAGCCAGGCGGCCGCCGGGCACCTGCTGCGCGTGCAGCGCGCCATCGGCCGAGCGCACCAGGGCCGGCGCGAAGGTGATCAGGCCGGCGGGCGCTGCGCCGGCGATCAAGGCGCGCGCCGCCAGCGTCTGCGCCAGCGGAATCGGTACGGCGTAGGCGCCGCACAGCGCGACCACGTCGTAAAAGTCGCGCCAGCCGGCGCCGCCACCGCCGCGTTCCTCGGGCGCCAGCAGTTCGAGGAAGCCGGCCTCCTCGATGGCTGCGGTGAGCGGCTGGGCGCTGGCGCCGCCTTCGATGGCGCGCACCGTGGCCGGCGTGCAATGGGTCTTCAGGATGGATGCGATGGCTTCGGCGAACATGCTTGGTCTCCTCAACGCAGGCCGAGGCCACGGGCGATCACGCCGCGCAGGATCTCGCGGGTGCCGCCGCGCAGCGAATAGGTGGGCGCCATCTGGCTGACGTAGGCCACGGTGCGCACCAGCTCCGGGTCGGGCGGCAGCGTCGGGTCGGCCCCAAGCGCCGCCTCGACCACGGCGGGAATGGCCTGCTCGAACTCGGTGCCGATGTCCTTCACCAGCGCCGCTTCCACCACCGGGCTTTCGCCGGCGGCCAGCTTGGCGGTGAGGGCGATCGACATGTGGCGCAGCGTCGCCAGGTGGGCGGCGAAGCGGCCCACGGCTTCCAGGTGGCGCTCGGCCTGGCCGCTTTGGCGCAGCCAGCGCAGCCAGCAATCCAGCAGCACGATGCTCGAATACAGGCGCTCGGGGCCGCTGCGCTCGAAAGCCAGTTCGGCCGTCACCTGCTGCCAGCCCTGGCCCTCGGCGCCGATCAGCGCGTCTTCGGCCAGCTCCACGTCGTCGAAGAACATCTCGCTGAAGTGGGCGTCGCCGGTCAGGTCGACGATGGGCCGCACGGTGATGCCGGGCAGCTTGAGATCGACGACGAACTGCGACAGGCCGGCCTGGCGGTCGGCCTGCGTGCCCGTGGTGCGGACCAGCGCGATGGTGTAGTCGCACTTGTGGCCGTTGGTGGTCCAGACCTTGCGGCCGTTCAGGCGCCAGCCCTTGTCGGTCTTGACGGCGCGGGTCGCCACGCTGGCCAGGTCGGAGCCGGAGTTGGGCTCGCTCATGCCGATGCAGAAGAACACCTCGCCGCGGCAGATGCGCGGCAGGTAGAACTGGCGCTGCGCCTCGCTGCCGAACTTGTTGATCAGCGGCCCGCTCTGGCGGTCGGCGATCCAGTGCGCGCCCACCGGGGCGCCCGCAGCCAGCAGTTCTTCCACCAGCACGAAGCGGCTGAAGGCGTCGAGGTCGCCGCCGCCATATTTCTTGGGCAGGGTCACGCCGACCCAGCCGCGCTGCGCCAGCTTGCGGCTGAATTCGGCGTCGAAGGCCAGCCAGGAGCGCGAACGCACGTCGGCGGGCGCGTCCGGCTGCTCGCGCGCCAGGAAGTCCTTGACCTGCGCGCGGAAGGCTTCGGCTTCCGGGGGCAGGGCGGCAAGGCGCAGGTTGTCGAGGAGGTCGGCCATGGATGGAGGGGGGATGGCTGTGTGAGGCGGCCAGTGTGTTCCCGCCCCCGCGCCCCGTCCAATACCGATTGCTGGCGGGGCTATATGCGAAATCGAATGGCCTGCCCCGCAATCTGTATTGGACGGCAAGCGCCCGTGTCCCTTAGCCTTGCGGCCAACCTGGAGGAGACCTATGGCCGATTTCCTGATCTACGAGCAGCAGGGTGCGGTGGTCACGCTGACCATGAACCAGCCCGAGCAGCGCAACCCGCTCACCGGCAACAGCGCGGTGGCCGAGTTCCTGGCCGCCATCGACCGCATCACCGACGACAACGGCGTGCGCTGCGTCATCCTCACCGCCAACGGCCCGTCGTTCTCGGCCGGCGGCGACATCCGCGAGATGAAGCGCCAGGCCGCGCCGGAAGTCAGCGAGATGGGCATCCGCCACGAGTACCGCCGCGGCATCCAGCGGCTGCCGCTGGCGCTGTTCAACCTGGAGGTGCCGGTGATCGCCGCCGTCAACGGCCATGCGATCGGCGCCGGGCTGGACCTGGCCTGCATGTGCGACCTGCGCATCGCCTCGGAAAAGGCCAAGTTCGCCGAGAGCTTCGTCAAGCTGGGCATCGTGGCCGGCGACGGCGGCGCCTGGCTGCTGCCGCGCATCATCGGCCTGTCGCGGGCCTCCGAGATGGCCTTCACCGGCGACACCATCGGTGCCAGCCAGGCGCTGGAATGGAACCTGGTGTCGCGCGTGGTGCCGCCGGAGCAACTGATGGACGCCGCGCGCGAGCTGGCCGGCCGCATCGCCGCCAACGCCGCCCACGGCCTGCGCCTGACCAAGCGCCTGATCCGCGAGGGCATGCATTCGCGGCTGGACACGGTGCTGGAGATGGCCTCCGTGTTCCAGGCCGTGTCGCACAAGACCGCCGACCATAGCGAAGCCGTCGACGCCTTCCTGGAAAAACGTGCGCCGCGCTTCGCTGGCTGAAGCCCGCGCCGGCGGCGGGCGGGTATCCTTGGCCACCCATGGACCTGCGACGCATCCGGCACTTCCACGTGCTCGCCGAAACGCTGAATTTCAGCCGGGCCGCCGAGCGCCTGCACATCGCCCAGCCGGCGCTTTCGGTCTCGATCCAGAAGCTGGAAACGGAACTGGGCACCAAGCTGTTCGAGCGCACGCCCACCGGCGTCCTGCTGACGGCCAGCGGCGAGGCGGCGCTGATCGAGGCCCGGCGCCTGCTCTATCACGGCGAGCAGCTGCAGCGCACGGCGCGCGACGCGGCCCAGGGCACGGGGGGGCGGCTGCGCATCGGCTTCGTCGGCTCCGCGATCTACGGGCTGATTCCCACCCTGATTCCCAGTTTCCGCAGCCAGTACCCCAAGGTGGAACTGGTGCTGCGCGAAGCCACATCCGCCCGCATCCTGGAGATGCTGGGCGAGGAAGCGCTGGACGTCGGCATCGTGCGCACGCCGCTGCTGCAGTCGCACCCGGCCACCTTGCTGACGCTGCAGCGCGACCACTTCGTGGCGGCGCTGCCCAGGGCGCATCCGCTGGCGCAGCGCTCCGGCCTGCGGCTGGCCGACCTGGCGCGCGAACCCTTCGTGATGTACGGCGCGGCGGAAGCAGCCGGCCTGCACGCCGCGGCGCTGGCGGCCTGCGAAGCGGCGGGCTTCGTGCCGGAGGTGGCGCAGGAGGCCACGCAGGTGGCCACGGTGCTGGCGCTGGTGGGCAGCGGCCTGGGCGTGGCACTGGTGCCGGAAGTCATGCGTGGCCAGCGCGAGGGCCTGGTGGCCTATCGCGACCTGGCCGACGCGCGCGCGGGCGCGCCCACCACGCTGGCGCTGGCCTGGCTGGAGGGGCAGGAGAGCCCCGCGGCGCAGCGCTTCGTCGAAGTCACCCGAGCCCACGCGCCCCGCTAGGCGCGCGGGCCGCCCCCATCCCGGCCTTGCCCCGGAAGCAAGACAATCCATGGAGACAATGATGAAGAGTTTGCTGCTTGCGGCCTGCCTGGCCGCCGCCACGTTCTGCGCCGCCGCCCAGGACTTCCCCTCGCATCCCATCAAGTTCGTCGTGCCCTTCCCGCCCGGCAGCGGCACCGACACGTCGGCGCGCTACTTCGGCCGCAAGCTCACCGAGCTCACCGGCCAGCCGGTGATCGTGGACAACAAGCCCGGCGCTAATGGCTTCATCGCCGTGCAGCAGGTGCTGGCCGCGCCGGCCGACGGCTACACGGTGTTCGTCGGCAGCAATTCCACGCTGGCCGTCAACGTGGCGCTGTTCAAGAAGCTGCCCTACAACCCGCAGACCGACCTGGCGCCGCTGTCGATGATGATGCGGGCGCCGGCTGTCGTCGTCGTGCCGCCCTCTTCGCCATACAAGACGCTGCAGGAACTCGTGGCCGCAGCCAAGGCGCAGCCGGGCAAGCTGAACCACGGGGGCGGTTCGGCCGGCTACCAGCTGATGAACGAGGCACTGAACGAGCGTGCCGGCATCGACATCCGCAACGTGCCGTACAAGGGCGCATCCGAGGCGCTCACCGCAGTCGCGGGCGGCACGGTGGACATGGCCTTCGCGGACATCACCGCGTCGACCGAGCTGATCAAGTCCGGCAAGCTGCGCGCCCTGGCCGTCGCCTCGGACCGCCGCGCCACCGCGCTGCCCGGATTGCCGCACATGGGCGAAGCGGGCCTGCCCGGCTTCGGCGCCTACGTCTGGGTCGGCGCCATGGTGCCGGTGAAAACCCCGAAGGCCGAAACCGACAAGCTGGCCGCGCTGCTGGCGCAGATCGAGCGGCTGCCGGAAACGCGCGAGTTCTACGAGAAGCTGGGCGCCGAAACCATGCAGGGCGGCGCCGAGGAAATGCGCCGCTTCCAGGCGCAGGAAATCGAGCAGTGGAAGCGGCTGGCGGTGAAGGCCAAGGTGCAGCAGGAGTAGAGACCGTCGTCCCGCCTGCGCGCAATCCGGGCTGTTGTCACGTGCAATGGTGCCTCCGGTCCGGCCCAGGGCGGGGCAGCCCGCCTCGGCGAATGTCCCCCGCGCGGCCCACGCCTGCGGCTTTGGGCCGCTCCTCCTCCTTGATTTCGCCGAGACGGGCTGCCCCGCCCTGGGCCTGCATCGCGCCTGAGCGTGCGCTCGGCCCCTCCGGACGTCCCAGCGTAGGGTGGGTTCGCGCCAGCGACCCCACCGTGCGGCTTCGATCCGGCGCGCCAATGTCTTTCCGGGGAAACGTCCGAACCACGATCGACAG
>JAQGMU010000481.1 GCA_028292195.1 Ramlibacter sp.
TGGCCGGCGAGGTCACGCGCTACGACGTGCCGGGCATCCATGGGCTGAACTTCCTCTGCACCGAGGCGCTGGATGGTGGTGGCATGGCTTCACTGCGCAATGACCCGCTGGGCAAGGGGATGGCGCATATCCTGTTGACGATGCCGATCGCCGTGCCCCGCGCCTGGATCCCTTAGTTCCGGCACCGCGCGGTGGGGTCGCTGCGCGAACCCACCCTACCCTGGCGTTAGACTGTTCGCACATCCCCGAGGATTCCGCCATGAACGCCCCTGACAACACCCGCCCCGCCACCGGCATCGCCTCCATCGAGCACTGGATCAATGGTCGCATCGTTCCCGGCCAGAGCGGCCGCCGCGCCGACGTCTTCAACCCCGCCACCGGCAAGGTCAGCGGCCAGGTAGCCCTGGCCAACCCGTCCGAAGTGGCGCAGGCCGTGGCCGCCGCCCAGGCGGCCTTCCCGGCCTGGGCCGACACGCCGCCGATCCGCCGCGCCCGCGTGATGTTCAAGTTCCTCGAGCTCATGAACAAGAACCGCGACGATCTGGCCCGCATGATCACCGCCGAACACGGCAAGGTGTTCACCGACGCTGTGGGCGAGGTGACGCGCGGCATCGACATCGTGGAATTCGCCTGCGGTATTCCGCAGTTGCTCAAGGGCGACTACACCGACCAGGTCTCCACCGGCATCGACAACTGGACGATGCGCCAGCCGCTGGGCGTGGTGGCGGGCATCACGCCCTTCAACTTCCCGGTGATGGTGCCGATGTGGATGTACCCGGTGGCCATCGCCGCCGGCAACTGCTTCATCTTGAAGCCCAGCCCGCTGGACCCGACTGCCTCGATCCGCATGGCCGAACTGCTGAAGGAAGCGGGGCTGCCGGACGGCGTGTTCAACGTGGTCCAGGGCGACAAGGAAGCGGTCGACGCGCTGCTGGAGCACCCGGACGTGAAGGCGCTCTCCTTCGTCGGCTCGACCCCGATCGCGCAGAAGATCTACGAGACCGGCGCCAGGCACGGCAAGCGCGTGCAGGCGCTGGGCGGCGCCAAGAACCACATGGTGGTGATGCCCGACGCCGACATGGAGCAGGCCGTCGATGCGTTGATCGGCTCCGCCTTCGGCTCGGCCGGCGAGCGCTGCATGGCGATCTCGCTGGGCGTGCTGGTCGGCGATGCGGCCGACCGGATCCTGCCCATGCTGACGAAGCGCACGCAGGAACTGAAGATCAAGAACGGCGTCGAGCTCGATGCCGAGATGGGCCCGATCATCAGCAGCGTCGCGCAGCAGCGCATTGCCGGCTACATCGGCCACGGCGAGACCGAGGGCGCCAAGCTGGTGGTGGACGGCCGCAAGTTCGCGGGCGCCAAGGCCGGCGCCGGCTGTGACAACGGCTTCTGGATCGGCGGCACGCTGTTCGACAACGTCACGCCCGACATGAAGATCTACAAGGAAGAGATCTTCGGCCCGGTGCTGGGCTGCGTGCGCGTGAAGGACCTGAAGGAAGCCACCGACCTGATCAACAGCCACGACTACGGCAACGGCGTCAGCTGCTTCACGCGCGACGGCAACGTGGCGCGCGAGTTCTCGCGCCGGGTGCAGGTCGGCATGGTGGGCATCAACGTGCCGATCCCGGTGCCCATGGCCTGGCACGGCTTCGGCGGCTGGAAGAAGAGCCTGTTCGGCGACATGCACGCCTACGGCGAGGAAGGCGTGCGCTTCTACACCAAGCAGAAGTCGATCATGCAGCGCTGGCCCGAAAGCATAGGCAAAGGGGCCGAATTCGTCATGCCCACCGCGAAGTGAGCGACACCACTTTCGACTACATCATTGTCGGCGCCGGTACGGCCGGTTGCCTGCTGGCGAACCGCCTGAGCTCGGACCCGACCAAGCGGGTGCTGCTGATCGAGGCCGGCCCGCGCGACGACTACCACTGGATCCATATTCCGGTGGGCTACCTCTACTGCATCGGCAACGCCCGCACCGACTGGCTGTACAACACCGAGCCGGACGCCGGCCTCAACGGCCGCACGCTGCGCTACCCGCGCGGCAAGACGCTGGGCGGCAGCTCCAGCATCAACGGCATGATCTACATGCGCGGCCAGGCGCGCGACTACGACGGCTGGGCGCAGCGCGTCGGCGATGCGAACTGGACCTGGGACAACTGCCTGCCCGCCTTCAAGAAGCACGAGGACTACTACAAGGGCGCCGATCCCCTGCATGGCGTCGGCGGCGAGTGGCGGGTGGAGCGGCAACGCCTGCGCTGGGACGTGCTGGACGCCTTCGCCAAGGCGGCGCAGGAAGCCGGCATCCCCCACAGCGAGGACTTCAACCGCGGCAACAACGAAGGCGTGGGCTACTTCCAGGTGAACCAGAAGAAGGGCTGGCGCTGGAACACCGCCAAGGCCTTCCTGCGGCCCACCTGCTATGGCCGGCCCAACTTCGAGCTGTGGACCGGTGCCCAGGTCACGAAGTTGCTGGTGGAAACCACGCCGGACGGCATCCGCCGCTGCATAGGCGCCGAGGTCTGGACGGGCAAGGGCATGGTGAACGCCGAGGCCGAACGCGAAGTGATCCTGTGCGCGGGCAGCATCGGGTCGCCGCAGATCCTGCAGCTTTCGGGCATCGGCCCGGCGGAGCTGTTGCGCACGCATGGCATTCCGGTGCTGCACGAGCTGCCGGGCGTGGGCGAGAACCTGCAGGACCACCTGCAGATCCGCGCCGTCTACAAGGTCGACGGCGTCGCCACGCTGAACACGCTGGCCAGCAACTGGTGGGGCAAGCTGAAGATCGGCCTGCAGTACGCGCTGACCCGGGGCGGGCCCATGAGCATGGCGCCCTCGCAGCTGGGCGCCTTCACCCGCAGCTCGCCCGAACAGCCGTATCCGAACATCGAATACCACGTGCAGCCGCTGAGCCTCGACGCCTTCGGCGAGCCGCTGCACGCCTTCAATGCCTTCACCGCGAGCGTCTGCAACCTGAACCCCACGAGCCGCGGCTCGGTGCGCATTCGCAGCAACAAGTTCAGCGACGCGCCGGCGATCGCGCCCAACTACCTCTCGACCGACGAAGACCGCAAGGTGGCGGCCGATTCGCTGCGCGTCACGCGCCGCATCGCCGCCCAGCCGGCGCTGGCCAGGTACAAGCCGCAGGAATGGAAGCCGGGCCCGCAGTACCAGACCGACGAAGATCTGGCGCGGCTGGCGGGCGACATCGCCACCACCATCTTCCATCCGGTCGGCACCACCATGATGGGCCGAGACGACGAGCCTCTCGCGGTGCTCGACGCGCGGATGCGGGTGCGCGGCATCGCGGGCCTGCGCGTGGTGGACGCCGGCGCCATGCCCACCATCACCAGCGGCAACACCAATTCGCCGACGCTGATGATGGCGGAGAAGGCCGCGGTGTGGATTTCGCGCGACGCCCGCGGCTGACTCAGGGGTAAAGGCCGGGGAACTGCACCGATCTGGCCCACATCGCAGCAATGAATGCTTTTGGCTGGCAGGGCGGGAAAGCCCTGATGCACCGCCGGGGTGCAAGCGGGTACATTCCATGCACTCGACTGCGCCTCCGGGTAGACAGTCAGGACGAGGGACCGCGAGGAGACAATCCCCACAATACCAATACATGGCGCGGCAGCCGATTGCTGCCGCCACTCACAAAGCGCCGCCCTGCGGCGCTTTTTTCTTGCCCGCTTCGCTACAAAAACGGGAGCAGCGGCGATGCGACAATGCTGGGCATGGAGTTGCTGCTCGTGTCGCTGGCGTCGGTGCTGGCAGGGTTCATCGATGCGATCGTGGGGGGCGGCGGCCTGATCCTGATACCGGCGCTGTTCGCGGTGTTTCCCACCACCCACCCGGCCACCCTGATCGGCACCAACAAGAGCGCCTCGGTCTGGGGCACGGCCATGTCGGCCGCCCAGTACAGCCGGCGGGTGCAGATGAATTGGCCGACCCTGCTGCCGGCCGCCGTCGCCGGCTTCGCCGGGTCCTTCTCGGGCGCCTGGGCGGTCACCGTCATCTCCCCCGGCTTCCTGCGCAAGCTGCTGCCCTTCGTGATGCTGGCGGTGCTGTGCTACACCCTGGTGCGCAAGGATCTCGGACGCGACCATGCGCCCCGGCTGGCCGGCCGCACGGAAACGCTGGTGGCTTGCGGCATCGGCGCGCTGCTGGGCTTCTACGACGGCTTCTTCGGCCCGGGTACGGGCAGCTTCTTCGTGTTCCTGTTCGTCCGCGTGCTGGGCTACGACTTCCTGAATGCGTCCGCGGCCGCCAAGCTGATCAACACGGCGACGAATCTGGCGGCATTGATCCTGTTCGCTCTCAAGGGCTACGTCTGGTGGCACTACGCGCTGGCACTGGCCGTCGCCAACGTGGCCGGCAGCCTGATGGGCACGCACCTGGCGCTCAAGCATGGCGCCAGCTTCGTCCGGGTGGTGTTCATCCTGGTGGTCAGCGCGCTGATCCTCAAGACCGGCTACGACGCGTTCCTGCGCTGAATTGGACTGGCGCCCCGGCGCGCGCGAACCATAATGAAGCTTATGGACGACATCGTGCGCCAGGCCATGGCCAAGTGGCCGAACGTGCCGCACTGCTACGGCTGGCTGGGGCTGGACGAGCGCGGCAACTGGTACATGCGGGACGACCGCGTGCAGGCCGCCGGGCCTTTCGCCCAGGCCAAGGGCTCGCTGCTGCGGCACGAGAAGCTGGTCGACTTCATCCAGCGCAACTACGACCATGACGAGCGCGGCCAGTGGTTCTTCCAGAACGGGCCGCAGCGGGTCTACGTCGAATTGCAGGCCACGCCCTGGATCTGGCGATTGCAGGCCGACCAGGGCGTCGCCAGCCACAGTGGCCGGCCGGCGCAGGTGAAGGCCTGCCTGGTCGACGAGACCGGCCGGCTCTACCTGGACACCGATATCGGCTTCGGGCTGGTGCACACCCAGGACATCGAGCAGGCCTCCGGGGCCGTGGAGCAAGGACTCTGGAAGCCCGAGGAGGTGCAGGCCCGCGACCTCCCCGCGCGCTTCGGCTACCTGCCGAGCCCGCAGGCGGCGCAGCAGAAATGAAAAAAGCCGGCTGCAAGCCGGCTTCCTCCAGGAGCGCAGACCTTATTTGGCCGCGCCCACCATGTAGTCGACCGCCGCCTTGACGTCGGCGTCCGGCGCGGGCGAGCCACCCTTGGGGGGCATGGCGCCCTTGCCCTTCAGCGCGGTGTTGTACAGGGCCGGCAGGCCTTGCGCGATGCGCGGCGCCCAGGCGGCCTTGTCGCCGAACTTGGGCGCATTGGCCACGCCGGCGGCGTGGCAGACCTGGCAGGTCTGCTTGTAGAGCGCTTCGCCGCTGCCGCCGGCTGCTGCCACCTGCGTCGCC
>JAQGMU010000497.1 GCA_028292195.1 Ramlibacter sp.
TAAGCCCGAGCTCGTCGCTGCGAAGTGGGGCCTGATACCCGCTCACGCAACCGATCCGCGCATCGGCGGCAAGAAGATCAACGCGCCCTGCCAGAACGTCCTGAAGTGGGCCGAGTATCGGGAGCCCTATCGGGCCATGCGGCGCTGCTTGGTGCCGGCAACGGGCTTCTATGAATGGACCGGCGAGAAAGGGAAGAAGCAGGCGTATCACTTGATCCACGCCGAGCACGAGCTTTTGGCTTTCGCAGGGCTGTGGGGCGCGTGGACCGATCCCGAAGGCCAAGAGGTCCTGAGCTTCACGATCCTGACGACCGAACCGAACGATATCGTGCGCCCCCTCAAGGACCGCATGCCGGTAGTTCTGAGCCCTGCGGACTATCACACCTGGCTTACCGCCGAAGACGCCACCGCGCTGCTCCAGCCAGCTCACAACGAGGTGCTTTACGCGTATGCGGTCGGGCCGCAGGTCGGCGCCGTTACGAAAATGGATCCGGAGCTTGGCAGGGTCCCGAACAATGATCCGTCCCTCGTCGAGCCAATCGAGGATGCAGATCGCAGGCACCTGGAGCGGCTGAGCTCCCACACCTGAGGCGCGAGTTTATTCCCGCGGGTTTTCCGTGGTCCCGACGTGGGTTTACAATTGCGCCGCATGAAATCCGACATCTTGACCTTCGAGGAAGTGCTCGCCCAGTTGCAATATTGGCGAGAGTCGCTCGTGTCAGCTACCGGGACTGGCAATCGCGACGCGATGTTCGAGGCGGCTGGCCATGTAGGGAAGCTGGGCGGCTTGGTCCGTGAGATGCGTGCGCAACGCTGGCAATCGTAGTCGCATGGAAGCGATAGGCGAGAAAACAATGTGATCGGCGTTGATCGACGAAGCGCGGCCCGGTCTGAAGGGGCAGACCGACGCAGCTAGTCAGCGGCTTCTTGCGCTGGTCGCGCTAATACGCGACAGTCTGAAGCTGGCTGACGTTGGAACGCCCCATGACTTCGATATCCGAGACAATTCTGGACGGCACGCGCGTGCAGTTAGAGCATTGGCATGCGGAACGTTCGAGGGCTCAAGCCGCCGGTGATGCTGCTCGCATTGAACAGTGTCAGCGTCACGTTCAGCACCTTGCTTCGGTTATGGCGAGGCTAGAAAAGGCTCCTAAGAGCTCAGGCAGCGCTTAAGTCTTTCGCCTGCGGTTTCACGCTGCGGGAACCCCTCAAGATCGATCTGTCTGCCTTCCGGTTTCCACCCACTATCCGCGGCCATTTTGAGATGGCCGCGATCTCGGCCGGGGGAGGCACGCTGACGAGGTATACCGCCCGTTCCTGCCCGTGGCGGAAGTAGCAGCCCTGCAGGAACTGGCCCGGGCTGAGAGGCATCCATTGATCGATCTCATACCCCATCCCCTTGCTGAGAGTCACCAGGAACCGCTTGGCGACGATCCTAACGGGACGGGGCTGGCAGTCGGCCAAGGCACCCAGCTTAATCTGCCCCAGATCGACGTAGGGGCTCTCCGGCCACTGGATGCGCTCCGCCGGCTTCATGTGGTGGAAGGAGCGCCCCTGCGCACCCCACAGGACCATCAGAGCCGTGCCGTTGCGGAGCCGTACAGGGAGCCGGCTGCCGGCGGCATTCGCCGTAGCCACCATCCTTTCGCCCAGATACTCAAATTCGACCGCCTCGGACACCTGTATAAGTTTACAGGTACGCCGGGGCCTACGCGAGAGTCGTCGTTTGCTGCGCTTCGATCGAGCTGTCGCGCCCTCCAGCGGCGGATCTGAAGCAGCGCCTCGGCCCAAGCGCTCCGCTCATCTGCGCCCGCCAATTCGGAAACCTCCGCGGCCCATTCGCGGTTTCGCCGCCCCCAATGTCGAACCTGCGCGATCTACCGCCTCGATTTGCCGTCGCGACCTGATGCTTGCTACACCAGGCGGGCTGGGCTCGGCAAAGGCTGAATCTAAGTTAAGCACGGCGGACGGACTTGGTGCGCGGTGTCGCGGATGGCTGCTTCGCTTGGCGGCGCGCGCAGACCGACCTGGCCGGCTACTGTGGGTTCTAGGCATTTCGTTTCAACAAGGACGCCCAGTCCGTTTGACGTGTCGACAACGGATAACACTCGAGTTCTGGCGCCTCGTTGAGGGGACGGTCAGCTCGGCTGGGGCGACTGCATCGAACGCACGCGGCCACCGCCGCTCGTGAGCCGTCGGGTTGCCGGCCGCGCGCACATCCACCAGCCCCCCCCCACAAGCAGGCGAGAGCCACCAATCCTCTCGTCTGCTGTACGTGCGGGGGCGTAAAGGTGAACGGTCTAGCGAAGGCCGACGAAAGCCAGGACCGCCATGACAACTACGTTACGGGTAGACATGCTCGCCCTTGCTGTTCTTCCACTCCTGCGAAAAATATCGCGCATCATCTTCTGAGCGAGGTTTCACGCCCATCAGAATGCCCCCTTCCTTAATGCCTTGCTCATAGTGCTTCACACGCTCTTCTGGGATGCCCCATCCAACGAGCGCGCCTAACAGCCCACCCGCGGCGGCACCAGCACCCGCCCCGGCCAGCGCAGCCGCCGCGGGTCCCGCTATGACGAGTCC
>JAQGMU010000509.1 GCA_028292195.1 Ramlibacter sp.
GGCTTCAAGCGGGTGCTGGCGCCGTTCGCCGGCGTCATCACCAGGCGCAACGTCGACATCGGCGACCTGATCGACAGCAACAAGCCGCTGTTCCTGCTGTCGCAGACCGACCCGCTGCGCGTGTACGTGAGCGTGCCGCAGGCCTATGCGCAGCTGGTCCGCACCGGCCAGCCGGCCAAGGTGACGCAAGCCGAGATGCGCGGCCGCGCCTTCAGCGGCCAGGTGGCGCGCACCGCCGGCTCGATCGACGCGGCGAGCCGCACGATGCAGGTGGAGATCGCCCTGCCGAACAAGGATGGCGCGCTGCTGCCCGGCGCCTTCGTGCAGGTCGAACTGGCGGCGGCGCCCAGCGGCACGCTGACCATTCCGTCCAATGCGCTGCTGTTCCGCACCCAGGGCGTGCAGGTGGCGCGGGTGGACGCGGGCGGGATCGTTCACCTGCAGAACGTGAAGCTCGGGCGCAACTTCGGCGACACGGTCGAAGTGGCCGAGGGCCTGGCCGGCAACGAGACGCTGGTGTTGAACCCGTCGGACGCGCTGGCCGAAGGCGACAAGGTCCAGGTGGTGGCGGAACCGCGGCAGCCCGGAGCGCCGGCGACGAAGGCGACACCGTGAGGGGCGTGCTGCTGCTCGCCGCCGCGGCGCTGCTGGCCGACTGCGCGGTCGCGCCGCCTTACGAACGGCCCGCGGTGGAGATGCCCGCGGCCTGGAAGCTGGAGGCGCCGTGGCAGCCCGCGCAGCCCGGCGACCTGCTGGCCCGCGGCGCCTGGTGGCGGCGCTTCGGCGATGCCCAGCTCGACGCGCTGCAGGAGCAGGCGCTGGTGGCAAGCCCGACGCTCAGTGTCGCCGCCGCGCGGCTGGCGCAGGCGCGCGCCGCGGCCGATGCCGCTAGTGCCGGCCTGTTCCCGCAACTGGGCCTGGGCGCCCGCGCCGGGCGCCAGGCGATCTCGGCCAACCGCCCCCTCACCAGTTACGGCGGCACGAACAGCGCCACGGTGCAGAACGACTTTGCGCTCTTGTTCAACGTGGCCTACGAGGCCGACCTGTGGGGCCGCGTGCGCGGAACGGTGTCGGCCGCGCGCGCCACCGCGGAGCAGTCCGCCGCCGACCTGCAGAACGTGCGGCTGGTGCTGGGCACCGACCTGGCCGCCAACTACTTCAACCTGCGCGAGCTGGACATCGAGCTGGACGTGCTGGCGCAGTCGATTGCGCTGCAGCGGCGGGTGCTGGAGCTGGCCCAGGCGCGCCACGACCTGGGCGCCACTTCGGGGCTGGACGTCGCGCAGCAGCAGGCGCTGCTGGACACCACGCTGACCCAGGTCGACGTGCTGCTGCGGCAGCGCAGCCAGTTCCAGAACGCCATTGCCACCCTGGTCGGCCAGCCGGCGCCCGTGTTCGCCATTGCGCCGGAGACGATGACGCGCACGCCGCCCGCCGTGCCGCTGGGCGTGCCGTCCGACCTGCTGCAGCGCCGGCCCGACATTGCGGCGGCGGAGCGCGCGATGGCCGCGGCCAACGCGCAGATCGGCGTGGCGCGGGCGGCGTACTACCCGAACATCACCCTCGGCACCTCGGCGGGCGTGGACAGCCGCACGCTGGCCACGCTGTTCGACGCCCCCAGCCTGCTGTGGTCGCTGGGCGTTTCGGTGTTGCAGCCGGTGTTCGACGCCGGCCGCACCGATGCCAACGTCGCCATCGCCGAGGCCGGCTACCAGGTGGCGACGGGCACCTACCGCCGCACCGTGCTGACCGCGATGCAGGAGGTGCAGGACGGCATCACCGGCAGCGCCGCGCTGGACCGCGCGCTGGCGCAGGCGCGGCTGGCGGAGCAGAGCGCGCAGCGCGTGCTGCAGCTGGCCGCCGACCGCAACGAAGGCGGGGTGGCGACCTCGCTCGACGTCATCATCGCGCAGCAGGCCCTGTTGAACAGCCAGCGCCAGGTGGCGCAGCTGCTGGGGCAGCGCTTGCTGGTGGCGGTGTTTTTGGTGAAGGCACTGGGTGGGGATTGGCAGCCTGAGGCCGTGGCCGGTTCGTAGGGATCGGTGGGGTCGCCGCGCGAACCCACCCTACGAGCTACACATCTTTGCGGCGCGGGTTCGTAGGGTGGGTTGCGCGCAGCGCACCCCACCGTTTCAGGACCCCGCAATCAGCTCGATCGCCGCCTTGTTGAACGCCGGAATATCCGCCGGCTTCCTGCTCGTCACCCAGTTGCCGTCGCGCACCACTTCCTCGTCGACCCACTCGGCTCCGGCATTGCGCAGGTCGTCCTGCAGCGACGGCCAGCTGGTGAGCTTGCGGCCTTTGACCACGCCGGCCGAGATCAGCAGCCAGGGCGCATGGCAGATCGCCGCGATCGGCTTGCCGGCCTGTTGCATGGCCTGGACGAACTCCTGCGCGTGGCGGCTGTTGCGGATCTTGTCGGCGTTCACCACGCCGCCCGGCAGCAGCACGGCGTCGAAGTCCGCCGCCTTCGCTTCCTCCAGCGTGAGGTCGACGTCGAACTTGTCGGCCGGCTTGTCGTGGTGGAAGCCCTGCACCTTGCCGCGGTTCATGGAGACGAGCCTGGTGATGGCACCGGCGTCCTGCAGGGCCTTGCGGGGATCGGTCAGTTCGACCTGTTCGAAACCATCGAGGGCGAGGATGGCGACCTTGCGGCCGGCGAGCGGCTGTTGCTGAGCCATGATGACATCTCCTGTTGGCTGCTCGCCACTACGGTAGCACCGGCATGGGCGTCCGTGTTGCGTCAGGCGCCGGCCGCGTCGCGCTTACCGGCGGCCACCGCCTGCCGGTAGCTGCTGGGCGCGTCACCCACGTGGCGGGTGAAGAAGCGCGAGAAGTAGGCCGGGGCTACCCTGGGGCCTGGTCGTCGTACGCGGCGTCGACCTCGTTGATGTCCATCTTCGCGTAGATCGCGGCCGCTCCGCTCAGGTCCCACACCGCGGCGCCGCCCTTGACGGCCTCCGCCACGCCGTCTTCCTTGCGCATCTTCGCCTGCGCCGCAGCCACCACGCGGGCGGCATCGTTGCGCGGGACCACGATCACGCCGTCGCCGTCGGCCACGATCAGGTCGCCGGGGCAGACGTTCACGCCCTCGCACACCACCGGCGTGTTGACGAAGCCATGGCCGGACTTGTCCGGATGGATCGGGCTGATGTGCGTGGCCCAGACCGGGAAACCGAGGGCGCGTACCGTGTCCACGTCGCGCGCGCTGCCCTGCACCACCACGCCGGCCAGGCCCTTCTTCAAGGCATAGCGAGTCGCCAGGTCGCCCCACTGGGCGCCCGACAGCTCCGCCTGGCACACCACCACGAGCACGTCGCCGGGCTGGGCGAGGTAGAGCGCGCGGTGCATCATCAGGTTGTCGCCCGGCCAGCAGAACGCGGTGACCGCCGGGCCCGCGATCTTCTGCTTGTCGGTGAGCGGCCGCATGCGCGCCGACATCAGGGAGGCGCGCCCCGGCTGGCCCATGGCCTCATGGACGTCGGCGACCGTGACTTCGCGCGCCTGCGCCACGACGTCGGCGCCCACGCGGTTGACTTTCAGGAAGACCTTGGACGAACTCATGGCGTCCTCAGGCCTGCGGCACGCTGTACTCGGCGGCCGAGAGCCGGAAGGTGGTGCGCTTCATCAGCCGCGGCTGGTCCAGCCGCATCTCGTCGCGCCGGTGCATGGTGCAGCCGTTGTCCCACATCAGCAGGTCGCCGTTGTGCACCTTGTGGCGGTACACCAGCGACGGGTGGCCGCCCGCCTCGAACAGGATGGGCATCACGCGCGCGGCCTCGGCTTCCGACAGGCCTTCGATGGCGACCAGCGTGGTCGGATCGGCATACAGCGACTTGCGGCCGGTGCGCGGATGGGTCAGCACCAGCGGGTGGTGCGCATCCGGCAGGCTCAGCATGGCGTTGGCCTTTTCCTTGTCCTTGAGTTCCAGCGTGTTGAGGATCGCGTAGCGCTTGGCGTAGCGGTAGGTGCCCGTGCGGCCTTCGACCAGCTGCTGGATGTCTTTCGGCAGGCGGTCCCAGGCGCCGTACTGGTTGGCCCAGTAGATGTCGCCGCCGTCGCGCGGCACCTCGGTGCCGTACAGCATGGCGCCGGTGGCGGGCCGCACCTGGAAGGTCTGGTCGGTGTGCCAGTCGACGTCGTCGCCGCCGGCAAAGCCGCCCACGAAGCGGCCGTCCGCGTACTTGAGCGTGCTGAAGTAGATGATCTGTTCCTGGTACGGCGACTGGATGTCCTTGCGGCCCGAGGTTTCGCATTTGCCGAAGCGCTCGCTGAAGCGAACCTGCTCCGCCTCCTCCAGTGACTGGCGCCGGAAGATCAGCACCGGCGATTTCTGCCACAGGCCTTTCAGCTGCTCGATCGCGTCCGGGTCGTCCACGATGTCCATGACGGAGGTGTGCACTTCCAGGGCGAAGTCGGAGTGCAGGGGAGTGGTGCGGATCTGGAGGGTCATGTGGGTCTCACTCGGGTTTCATCTGGGCGGTCTTGATGACCTGGAGGTAGCTGCGGCGCTCTTCGCGCAGCCAGGCATTGAGTTCGGTCGTGTTCATGACCGGTGCGCGCTCGAAGCCCAGGTCGGCCAGCGCCTTCTGGGTTTCCGGCAGGTCGAGGATCTTGCGCATTTCCACCGCGAGCTTTTGCTGGATGTCGGCGGGCACGCCGTGCGGCGCCATGAGCGCGTTCCAGGCCGCGATGTTGAAGTTGGCCAGGCCCTGGTCGCCGGCGGTCTTCACGCCCGGCATGGATGCCATGGGCGCCGCGGTGGTCACGGCCAGCGGCTTGATCTTGCCGAGGCCAGTCCGGGTGGCGGCCACCGTGTCGATCAGCACCTGCACATGGCCGCCCATCACGGCGGTCATGGAGTCGCCGGAGCCTTTGAACTTCACGGGGAACAGCGGCACGTCGCGCTGCTTGAGCATCTCGAACACCAGCTGGCCGGTCACGCTGGGAATGGCGGCGTTGATCTTGTCCGGCTGCTTGCGGGCCATCGCGACCAGCTCGGTCAGCGAGTTGACGTTGCTGTTGGGACCGACCGAGATGGCGAACGGGATCAGCGCCGTCAGCATGATGGCGTCGAAGTCCTTCTCGGCGTCGAAGCCGGGGTTGTCGAACAGGGCCGGGTTCATTGCGTGCGTGCCCGAGGCGCCCATGACCAGCGTGTAGCCGTCGGGTGTCGCGCGGGCCGCTGCGGCCGTGCCGATGTTGCCGGAGGCGCCGGCGCGGTTCTCCACCACGAAGCTCTGGCCCATGGCCAGCGTCAGCTTGTTGGCGAAGTAGCGGGTGGCGATGTCGGTGCTCTGCCCCGGGGGATAGGCCACGATGATCTTCACCGGGCGGTTCGGGTAGTCGGCGTGGCCTTGGGCTTGCACGGCGCCGGTGGCGGCGAGCAGCAAGGCGGCGGCGGGAAGGGCCAGCACGAGGCGGCGGATGCGCGATTTCAAGGCTTGTCTCCTGATATGTGTTCTGGTACCTACGTTAGCGTTCGACACGCGCGGGGGCTATGGCGTGGCGGCCCGGAGTTTCATATGTTGAACTTCCTGGTCAGCGTGCCGAATGCGAGTACATGGGTCGCCCGGCCACCGGAACCTGCGCGGCCAGGATGGCGCCGGAGCGCGACTCCACCATGTACAGCGTGCGGCCGTCGGCGCCGCCGTAGGCGCAGTTGGTCGTGTACAGGCCCTCGGGCGAATCGATGCGGTACAGCGGTTCGCCGCGCGGGCTGAACAGCCAGACCGCGCCGAAGCCCACGTGGCACACCGCCAGGCCACCCTCCGCGTCGAGCGCGATGCCGTCGGGGCCACCGCCGCCGGACATCTGGATGTAGACGCCGACCTTGGTCGCCGTGCCATCCGCCATCAGCGGCACGCGCCAGATCGCGTTGTCGCGCGTGACGGCCAGGTAGATCGCGGTCTCGTCCAGGTTCATCACCAGGCCATTGGGGCTGGGAATGCCCTGCAGCACCAGATCGAGCTGGCCCGAGGGACGCAGGCGGAACAGCCGGCCGCTCGGGTCGTGCAGCCCGGTCTGGCCCTGGTCGGTGAAATACAGGTCCCCGTTGGAGGCGAAGAACAGGTCGTTGCAGCCCTTGAAGCGCTCGAGCCGCGCACGTTCCAGGTAAGGTTCCACGCGGCCGGTACGCGGGTCCAGCACCATGATCCCGTTGCGGCAGTCGGCGATGAATGCGCGGCCGTCGGGGTGGAACTTCAGGCCGTTGGGCTCGCCGTCGTATTCGGCCGCCAGTTCCACACTGCCCTTCGGGTCGATCCGGAAGATGCGTCCCCAGGGGATGTCGACGACCCAGAGGTTGCCCTCGCGGTCAAACGAGGGGCCTTCCAGGAACACCGGCGCGGGTGCGCCGTGCAGTTGGGTGCGGACCCACTCGCTGGCGCGGTCGCGCACGTGGAAGCGCTCGGGAATGCGGGTGAAGACCTCGGCCTTCAGTTTTTCCGGTGGTGCGAACATGGACTTCTCCTTGGTGGCGATCAGCGGCCCGAAATGCGGCCCGGCAGCCACAGCGCCAGCTCGGGCCAGGCCACGAGCATCAGCAGCAGCAGGAACATCAGCAGGTGAAAGGGCACGGTGCCGAGAACGACGTCGGCCAGGCTGCCGCGTGAGATGCTCTGGATGACGAACAGGTTGATGCCGATCGGCGGCGTGATCTGGCCCATCTCGATGAACACCACGACGATGATCCCGAACCAGACCGGGTCGATGCCGTAGCTGGCCAGCAGCGGATACAGCAGCGGCACGGTGATCACGATCATGCCCAGGCTCTCGACCAGCGCGCCCAGCAGGGTGAACAGGATCAGCAGCGCCAGGAAGAACTCGAACTTGTTCAGGTGCAGCCCGATGATGAAGCGGGTGACCTCCTCGCCCACGCCCGCGTAGCTCATCGCATAGGAAAAGATGAACGCGGCGTAGGTGATGAACAGGATGTTGCTGACCGCCAGGGTCGAGCGCTTCAGGCATTGGAGGAATTCGCTCCAGGGCAGCTGGCCGAACACGCGTGCGATCACCAGGGCAAAGATGCAGCCGGCGGCGGCCGCCTCGGTGGGGGTCGCGATGCCGGTGTAGATGGCGCCCATGATGCCCAGGATCAGCAGCATGAAGGGCACCACGTCGACCAGGGCCTTCAGCACGACCTGGCGCGTGAGCACGCCTTCCTCGCGCGGCGCGACGCTGGGTTTGATGAGGGCGGTGACGGCGACATAGGCCATGAACAGCAGGGTGAGGACGATGCCTGGCACCACGCCCGCCATGAACAGTTTCGCCACCGAGGTCTCGGTGAAGGTGGCGTACACGATCATCGCGATCGAAGGCGGAATCAGGATGCCCAGCGTGCCGCCAGCCGCGAGCGAGCCCGTGGCGAGGCGCATGTCGTAGCCGCGCGCATGCAGCTGCGGCAGCGCCACCTTGCCGATGGCCGCCGCGGTTGCGATGCTCGAGCCGCTGACGGCGGCGAACACGGCGCAGCCGGCGACGTTGGTCTGCAGCAGCCCTCCTGGAACCTTGCGCACCAGTTGCGACAGGCCGCTGTATACCCGCAATCCCAGGCCGCTGCCCTGCAGCACCTCGGCCATCAGCACGAACAGCGGGATGGAGGTCAGCGTGTAGCTGTCCATGCTGCCCCAGCTGGCCAGGCCCATGCCGTGCAGCGCGCCGATGCCGCCCTGCCAGTACAGGTAAACCAGCCCCGGCAGCAGGATGGCGAAGGGCACCGCCATGCCCACGCCCAGCAGGCCGATGAACAGGATGAAGATGAAGATGATCTGGTATTCGGCGGCCATCACGCTTCCTTCGCGTTGGAAGCGGCGCGCACGCGGCGCCAGTCCGCCAGCACCGTGCGCAGCAGCGCCCAGGCCAGCACCAGGGCGCCGACCGGCATGACCAGCCGGGGCATCCACTGCGGCGTCATGAGGCTGGTGGCCGCCACGTCGCCGGAGTTGAAGGTGATCCACTCGAAGCGGACCAGTTCGCCCAGCAGCACGAGGGAGACGGCCAGGGACGCGGCGTCGAAGCCGAGCCGCAGCCACGCGCGGCCGCGGGGCGACAGCCTGGCTTCGACGAAGTGCACCCGGTGGTAGGCGTGGAGCAGTTGGCCCGAAGCCAGCGCGAGGAAGGTGACGGCCACCAGCGCGTAGCCGCCGATCTCGTTGCTGAACTGGATGGACCAGCCGAACAGGCTGCGCACCACCATCTCGGCGCCCATCATGACGACCAGGCCGACCACGATCCATTCGCCGAACCCGCGGCAGACGCGGGCCGCCAGGCCTTCGGGCGGGCTGAATTCGTCGGCGTCGGCCGCGTCCAGCTCCAGGCCGCCGACGACCTGTTCGGTGAAGGAGGACGCCATGTCAACGGCCGACGGCGGTGCGGACCTTCTGCAGCGCTTCGGCCGCGGCGGGGCGCTTTACGCCCCATTCCTACCAGTAGGGCGTGATGCGGCGT
>JAQGMU010000531.1 GCA_028292195.1 Ramlibacter sp.
TCCTGGCGCAGCTGGTCGGCGCGCCAGCGCTGCCAGCCTTCCAGCTCGGTGGCGGCGGTCAGGGCCGCATGGGCCTGCGTTTCCAGCTTGTCGTCGACCAGCTTGCCGTGTTCCTTCAGTGCATTGCGCAGCGCGCTGGCCGCGCCTGCACTGGCCTTGCCGTGGCCCTGGGCGATCTCGGCTTCGAGCTTCGCCATGGCTTCGCTCACGGCCTGCTGCGCCTTGGCGCGCACCTCGGGGTCGACCGGGGGCCTGGGCGCCCTGGGCGCCTTGGCCGGCGCGGCTTCGGCCGGCTGGCTGCGGCCCTGCCGCAGTTCGTCCGCCCACACGGGTACCGGCGGCAGCGGCGCGGCGGCATCTTCGTGGGCGGTAGTGGCCTGGGTCAACGCGTTCTGGAACGCGTCCCACACCACTTGCAGCTGGTTGCGCGAGGCCTCCAGCAGCGGCGGGAACTTGGGGTCGACGCTGCCCCAGTTGGGGTCGTCGAGCAGCCCCTGGGCCTGGACCTGCCACTGCGGCACGTCGTTGCGCAGGGCGTCCACGGCGGCCTGCGCATCGCGCCATGACTTGGTGGACAGGACTTCGATGCGCTGCGCCAGCAGGACGGCGGCCTCGCGCTGGACCTGCACGCGGTTCTGCAGGTCCTCGATGCCCCTGATGCGGTCGGCCAGCTCGGACTTGACCGTTGCCAGGGGCTCGCGACTCAGAGGCGCACCGGCCTTGGCGGCGTCGCGCTGCCAGGCCATGGCGTCGGCGATGTTCAGGCGGGGCTGCGACAGCAGGCCGCGGGCGCGCTCGGCCCATTCGGCGGCAATCGCCTCCTGGCCCTTGGCGCGCTTGAGTTCGTCGAGCTTCTCGCGCAGCAGGCGGGCGGCGCCCTTGTCGCGCGCGCTCAGCTCACGAAACACCTCCTGCATCTGTTCGGCGCTGGGCTGGGCAGCCAGCCAGTCGCGGACGCGGGCGGCGCGTTCGCCGGAAGTCGGTGCGGAAAATGCACCACCCGTGAGGGTGTCGAGCGACTGGGTGTCGTGGGGTTTGAGAGAGCTCACTGGCGGGAAATCTTCGATAAGGAATGGAAAGCCCCCAGGCGGGGGCAAGCCCGTATTCTCGCCGCGAAACGCGATCGCCGTGAGCGCCTGCCCCAGGGCGCATGCAGGCGCGCATATAGAAGACCCAAATAGAAAGCCCGGCAAGGTAGCCAGAAGCCGCCTGCCGGGCTTGACGGCCGACCCACGTCGATGCCGTCTGGGTTCGCAACACGGAGATCTGATGTCCGCATTGCGCCGGAAGCAATGATTGCCTCCAAGTGGGGCCGGGGCTGCCACAGGTGTGGCCCTACCGGCTAAATGCCTGATCGCTCAGGCCCTCTCAAGGTAGGTGAGGACGCGGCCCTTTTCAAGGACGCATTTTCAATGGCCGCGCCAGCCACGATTGAACCACTTGCCTTGACAGGGGTGGCTCAGCAACACCCGGCTTGCGCAAACTCCTTTGGGCGGCCGGACGGTCGGCCGACGAGCGGTGCGACAGCCTGCGGCCGGGCAACCCACGGCCGGGCGACGGCTCGACGCACCACGGCAGTGCACGATACATCCTGTCACCGCCATCACCGCGTGCGCCAGCGGTGGCCGCTCCTCTTTTGCTAGCAGCCGGCCAGTCCGTCGGCGCCGGCCGACAAACTGCCGCGGCACATTCCGACCCGGATCCGGGCCCTGAATCCCTAAATTGTCGAGTCGTTATGTAAATAACAATATAAAAATTGAAAGAAACATCCTTGACCTTGCATTAAAGGCCCTCCTAGAATCCGCCCGTCCCCAGCCCAGGAGTGCCGGGGACGGACCTGAACCCCGCTGCCGAACCCGGCTAAGTCGAACCGTGGCGGGCCCCTCCAGATTGCGGAGGAGCCCCCGGACCGATGGCGTACCAATCCAAACGAGGAGCGTTCTGGGACTGCGCTGCAAGACAAGCAGCACCGCCCGCCGCTCCGCGCGTAAGAAAGGAAGTGCTATGACAGCGTTAGGAAAAGCGGCCAAGGGCTTGCAGACGTTCACCTCGGACGTTGCCCAGGGCTTTTTCGAAATCACGCACAACGGCTTCGCAGTCGTCGGCCTCGTCGCCGTCTTCTCGGTGCTGACCCTGCTCGCCCGCCCGGACTTGCGCCAGGCGGGGGAGTCGCAACTGATGACCTGGCTCCATGCCCGGCAATCCCAGGCGCTCGGCCTGGTGCCGGAACTGGATGCCATCGACCGCGCGACGGCGCTCAACCCCAAGGACCTGCCGAAGCAGCAGGCCGCCGTGGCCTATTGGCTGAGCAAGAAATACCGGGTCGCGCCGGAGCCGCTGAGCGCCCTGGTGGCCGAAGCCTATGAAATCGGCGACCGCAACAAGCTGGACCCGACGCTGATCCTGGCCGTGATGGCGGTGGAATCCGGCTTCAATCCCTTCGCCCAGAGCAACGTGGGCGCGCAGGGGCTGATGCAGGTGATGACCGGCATCCACAGCGACAAGTACGAGAACTTCGGCGGCAAGCTGGCCGCCTTCGACCCGGTGACCAACCTGCGGGTGGGCGTCAAGGTGCTGCAGGAATGCATACAGAAGGCGGGCTCGATCGAGACCGGGCTGAAGTTCTACGTGGGCGCCGCCAACCTGGAAGGCGACGGCGGCTATGCCGAGAAGGTCATGGCCGAGCACGCCCGCCTGCGCCTGGTGGCCTCCGGCCGTCCGGTGCCGCTGGCGCCGCCGCCCGCGGCCCTGCGCACCCTGGCCCCGGCCAGCCCGTTGCCGCCGGTGCTGCAGGAAGAGGACAAGCAGGCCGCCCCGCCGCCGGTGGTGTCCTAGGAGGCAAGGCCCTAGCGCTGCGCTAAACTAGCGGCGTACGCAACTGGCGATAGGCGCCCCGGCCTTGGGGCGCTGACGTGGAACCAGCGCGGGGGCCCCGACCCCGCCCAAACCACTGGGAAGCGTGCCGCGGAACAAGCCGTCCGCGTTTCAGCCGTTCGCCTGGGCAGCCCCGTTGCAGGCAACGGGGACCTTTGGTCCAAGGAACTGCCACATGTACCACCGCAACATCCTCATCGAGCAAACCGATCCCGAACTCTGGGCCGCCATCCAGGCCGAGAACCGCCGCCAGGAAGAGCACATCGAGCTGATCGCCAGCGAGAACTACGCTTCCCCGGCCGTCATGGCCGCCCAGGGCACCCAGCTGACCAACAAGTACGCCGAGGGCTACCCCGGCAAGCGCTACTACGGCGGCTGCGAGAACGTCGACGTCGCCGAGACGCTGGCCCTGGACCGCATCAAGCAGCTGTTCGGCGCCCCCGCCGCCAACGTGCAGGCGCACTCCGGCGCCCAGGCCAACGAGGCCGTGTTCCTGGCCTTCCTGAAGCCCGGCGACACCATCATGGGCATGAGCCTGGCCGAAGGCGGCCATCTCACCCACGGCATGTCGCTGAACATGAGTGGCAAGTGGTTCAAGGTGGTGAGCTACGGCCTGAACAAGGAAGAGGCCATCGACTACGACGCGATGGAGCGCAAGGCCCACGAGAGCAAGCCCAAGCTGATCATCGCCGGCGCCTCCGCCTATTCGCTGCGGATCGACTTCGAGCGCTTCGCCAAGGTGGCGAAGGACGTAGGCGCGATCTTCATGGTGGACATGGCCCACTACGCCGGCCTGATCGCCGCGGGCGTCTACCCGAACCCCGTGCCGCACGCCGACGTGGTGACCTCCACCACCCACAAGAGCATGCGCGGCCCGCGCGGCGGCTTCATCCTGATGAAGGCGGAGCACGAGAAGGCGATCAACAGCGCCATCTTCCCCGGCCTGCAGGGCGGCCCGCTGATGCACGTGATCGCCGCCAAGGCGGTCGCCTTCAAGGAGGCGCTGCAGCCCGAGTTCAAGGCCTACCAGCAGCAGGTGGTGCGCAACGCCCAGGTCGTCGCCGAGACGCTGGTGGAGCGCGGCCTGCGCATCGTCAGCGGCCGCACCGAAAGCCACGTGATGCTGGTCGACCTGCGCGCCAAGGGCATCACCGGCAAGGAAGCCGAGGCCGTGCTGGGCGACGCCCACATGACCATCAACAAGAACGCGATCCCCAACGACCCGGAAAAGCCGATGGTCACCAGCGGCGTGCGCATCGGCACCCCGGCGCTGACCACCCGCGGCTTCAAGGAAGAAGAGGCGCGGATGACGGCCAACCTGGTCGCCGACGTGCTGGAGCACCCGCGCGACGCGGGCAACATCGCCAAGGTGCGCGAGCAGGTCAACGCCCTGACCCGCCGCTTCCCGGTCTACCAGTAGGCCCGCCGCCATGAAATGCCCGTTCTGCAGCCATGCCGACACCCAGGTGGTGGAGACCCGCATGGCGGAGGACGGGGACTTCATCCGCCGCCGCCGCCAGTGCGCCCACTGCGAGAAGCGCTTCACCACCTACGAGCGGCCGGACGTCACCTTCCCGGCGGTGGTGAAGAAGGACGGCCGGCGCATCGACTACGAGCGCGCCAAGCTGCTGGCGTCCTTCCACCTCGCGCTGCGCAAGCGCCCGGTCAGCACCGAGCACATCGACAACGCGGTGGAGCGCATCGAGGAAAAGCTGCTAAACCTCGGCGTGCGCGAGCTGCCCAGTTCGCGCATCGGCGAACTCGTGATGCGCGAGCTGAAGAAGCTGGACAAGGTAGCCTACGTGCGCTTCGCCAGCGTCTACCGCAGCTTCGAGGACGTCGACGAGTTCAAGACGGTCGTCGACGAGATCCGCAAGTAGGCGCGGGTCCATCCAGCCCGCCGCATCACATGCAGTTCTCCAGCTGCACTTTCTGCGACCTTGGCCGCCCTCCCGCATTGATGATGATCTGGCGGCCCTCGCCCGGACCGGCCGACAGCCGGCACAGGGTGAAAGTGCCGGCCTGGAACGCACCCGAAGCCATCATCGTCGCGCCCAGCGGCCCGTAAGACACGTAGCGCGCCAGCGGGCTGTTGGCCTTCAGCAGGAACTGCGGCGGCAGCGGTTCCAGCCGCTGCTGCACCGGCTCCTGCGGCTCGCGCGTCCCGCTGTTGTTCAGGTCCTGGAACAGGATCCAGCCCTGCTCCCAGCCGCCGCCGTCCGAACAGGTCGCGCCATCGGCCGACTTGCACAAGGCCATGCGGCCGTTGCGCTTGATCGCCTCGCTGCGCGCCAGATGCAGTTGCTGCAGCACGGCGTTGGACACCGAAGCCAGCCGCAGGCCGTGCAGCAGGTCGCCCAGCGTGCTGATCCCGATCGACAGCAGCGTGCTGGCCACCGCCAGCGTGACCACCGATTCGACCAGCGTGAAGCCGCGTGTGTGTTTCGTGTCCATGCCGCCAACGATAGGCAGGCACCGGCCGCGGCGCAGTGGAATGGTGGCCGCGCGGCGCGTGAGATTTGAACCGCGGCACGGTGATGCCGCGCTT
This sequence comes from Ramlibacter sp., assembly GCA_028292195.1. Lineage (GTDB taxonomy): Bacteria > Pseudomonadota > Gammaproteobacteria > Burkholderiales > Burkholderiaceae_C > Ramlibacter. The sequence goes on from JAQGMU010000531.1 coordinate 5,423, forward strand.
CGCGCAGAATGCCGCCATGGACAGCTTGCCCGCCGCGATGGAACAGGCGCTCGCGCTCGCGCGGCGCGCGATCGCCCTCTCGGAACCCAACCCGCGGGTGGGCTGCGTGCTCGTGTCCGCCGACGGCAGCCGCGTGCTCGGCGCCGGCCACACCCAGCCCGCCGGCCAGGCCCATGCCGAAATCATGGCGCTGCGCGATGCGCTGTCCCGCGGCGAGGACGTGCGCGGCGCCACTGCCTACGTGACGCTGGAACCCTGCGCCCACCACGGCCGCACCGGGCCTTGCTGCGACGCGCTGGCGGCGGCCGGCATCGGCAGGGTCGTGGCCTCGCTCACCGATCCCAACCCGCTGGTGGCCGGCCAGGGCTTCGCCCGGCTGCGCGCGGCCGGCGTGACGGTGGAGGTCGGCCCCGGCGCCGAGGAAGCCAGGGCGCTCAACATCGGCTTCTTCAGCCGCATGGTGCGCAAGACGCCCTGGGTGCGGATGAAGGTGGCGGCCTCGCTCGACGGCCTGACCGCGCTGCCGGATGGCAGCAGCCAGTGGATCACCTCGGAAGCGGCGCGCGCCGACGGCCACGCCTGGCGCGCCCGCGCCGGCGCGGTGCTGACCGGCATAGGCACCGTGCTGGAAGACAACCCGCGGCTGGACGTGCGGCTGGTGTCCACGCCACGCCAGCCGGCGCTGGTGGTGGTCGACAGCCGCCTGCAAACCCCGACGGACGCGGCCCTCTTCCAGCCCGGCCGGCCCGTGTTGATTTATGGCGCCGAAGACAAGCCCGCGGCGATCGCCGCCCTGCGCGCGCGCGGCGCCGAGGTCGTGCTGCTGCCCGGCCCGGGCGGCAAGGTCGACCTGGCCGCCCTGCTGGCCGACCTGGGACGGCGCGAAGTGAACGAGCTGCACGTGGAGGCCGGCTACAAGCTCAACGGCTCGCTGGTACGCGAAGGCCTGGTCGATGAATTCCTGGTCTACCTCGCCCCCAAGCTCCTCGGGCAGGGCCAGGGCCTGGCCAATTTCGGGCCGCTGGCTTCCCTGGCGGAGGCGCTGGAACTGGAGTTCACCAGCGTCGAGCGGGTGGGGCCGGATTTGCGGGTATTGGCCACCGTCAAGGGACGCAGCCCCATGTAGGGTGGGTTCGCGCAGCGACCCCACCGGTGGGGCCGCTTTGCGAACCCACCCCACGGGACATGCGCCCCCCACCCGGCGGCCCCGGGTGAACCTGCGAGAATACGGGCATGTTCACCGGCATCATCACCGGCGTCGGGCGTATCGCCGCCGTCGACGACCTCGGCTCTTCCGACCAGCACGGCAAGCGGCTCACCATCGAGACGCCTTCCGGCTACCTGGAAGACGTCGCCCTCGGTGACAGCATCGCGCTCAACGGCGCCTGCATGACCGTCACTTCGCTGGACGCCAGCGCCCACCGCTTCACCATCGACATCTCGGCCGAATCGCTGGACAAGACCGCCGGCCTGGACGGCCGCGGCGCCGTCAACCTGGAGAAGGCCTTGCGCCCGCAGGACCGCCTGGGCGGCCACTTGGTGTCGGGCCACGTCGACGGCGTCGGCCGCGTGCTGAAGATGGAGCCGGTCGGCGAGAGCTGGGAGCTGCGCATCCTGGCGCCCGCCGCGCTGGGCAAGTACCTCGCCTACAAGGGCTCCATCACCGTCAATGGCGTCAGCCTCACCGTCAACAGCATCGCCGATGTCCCCGAGGGCACCGAGCTGAGCATCAACCTGATTCCGCATACCGTGGACAACACCGCACTGAACGCGCTGCAAGCGGGTGGCCGCGTCAACCTGGAGATCGACCTGATCGCCCGCTACGTCGAGCGCATGCTGGGCGCCGGAAAGGTGGCCGCATGACCGCAAGACCGCAACTCACGCCCGTTCCTGTCAGCCCGGTCGAAGACATCGTCGCGGAGATCCGCGCCGGCCGCATGGTGATCCTGGTCGACGAGGAAGACCGCGAAAACGAAGGCGACCTCGTGCTCGCCGCCGATCACGTCACGCCGGAAGC
>JAQGMU010000554.1 GCA_028292195.1 Ramlibacter sp.
GCCCGGCGTTCCGGCGCTGGCGGCGCCCGGCGCGACCGCCGCCGTCGCGCCGCGGCCAACGGCGCGCCGCATCGTCTGGTTCGGCAATCACGGGGCCGAGCACGCGAAGTTCGGCATGCTGGACATCCTGGAATACCGCGAAGCGCTGGAAACGCTGGCCCTGGAGCAGGACGTCGAGCTGGTGGTGATCAGCAACAACCACCGCAAGTACGTGGAAAACATCGCCCCGCTGGCGATTCCGTCACGCTACGCGGAGTGGTCCTCCAAGCGGGTGGACCTGGAGCTGAAGGATGCGGCCGCGGTGATCGTGCCGAACACGCTCGATCCCTTCAGCATCTGCAAGTCGCCCAACCGGACCGTGCTGGCGCTCGCCAGTGGCGTGCCGGTGGTGGCGACCATGACGCCCGCGCTCCATCCGCTGGCCGACTACCTCCACACCGGCGATCCGCTGGAGGCGCTGCGCCGCCTGCTGGCCGACCCGGCCGGCGAGCGCGCGAAGGCGCTGGAGGGCTACCGGCGCGCCGAGGCCCTCTACGGCATGAAGGCGATCCAGGTCCAGTGGCTGCGCCTGCTGCGCGAACTGCCCGAGGGCGGTACCAAGTCGGCGCTGTCGCACCCCTACCTGGCCGTGGTGCTGCACCTGGGCCAGGACCTCGACCTCGCGCTGCCGGTGCTGAAGGAGGCCAGGGCGGCCGGCATCACCTGCGAAGCCTGGTGCAGCGCCTCCCTGTTTTCCAAGTCGCCGCGCGTGCTGCCGATGCTGAAGGCGCAGCAGATCCCGTTCCGCGTGCTGCCGAACGAGGAAGGCCTGACGCGGTTCACCTTCCCGAGCCGCACCCGCGTGCTGCTGACGGTGGCCGAATCCAGCCTCGGCCCGCATCGCGTGCCGCGCCTGCTGAGCGAGGCGGCGGTGCGGCAAGGCCTGTTCGTGGCGACCATGCAGCACGGCTTCGAGAACGTGGGCCTGACCTACGAGGACAGCATCCACGCGATGGAGAAGATCACCTTCGCGGCGCAGCGCATCTACATCTGGGGCCCGCTGCACACCCTGCACCCGCGCGCAACCGCGGCGGTGCGGGCGCGTTGCGTGTCGGTCGGCTGCCCCAAGGACGCGAGCCCCGAGGCCGCGAACCTCGACCGGCTGCTGCCCGGCGACCGGCCGGTGATCGGCATCTTCGAGAACCTGCACTGGCACCGCTACAGCGAGGCATACAGGCGCCAGTTCCTGGACAACAGCATGGCGCTGGCCGCGGCCTACCCCCACGTGCAGTTCGTCATCAAGCCGCACCACGCGGGCCTGTGGCTGACGAAGCGTTACGAGGGCGAGCGGCCGGCCAGCGACAATCTGATGATCGTGGATCCGCAGGCGACCGAATGGGAAAACCATACCGCCTCGGCGCTGATGGGCCGCCTCAGCGCGGTCATCACCAGCCCTTCGACGGTGGCGCTGGACGCGGCCCGGCTCGACATCCCGGTGGCGGTGGTGGCCGGCGACCTGTCCCTGGACAACTACCTGCCGCTGCCGCTGCTGAACGACACCTCCGACTGGCTGGCCTTCGTGGCCCAGGCACTGGATCCGGAACGCAAGCCGGCGCTGCAGCAGCAGTCCGCGCAGTTCGTCGACCTGGTGCTGGTGCCGGGCGCCGCCGCCAAGCGTATCGTCGAGGACCTGCGTGCCACGGGGGGTGCCTGACATGAGCCAGCCCGAAACGATCCGCATCTACGTCGGCGCCGACCGTTCGCAGCAGCTCGCGGTGCGCGTGCTGGAATATTCGATCAAGCGGCACACCGACGCGACCGTGGAGGTCCACCCGATGGTCGACCTCGAGGTGCCCACCCCGCGCGACCCGCGCCAGGGCCAGCGCACCGGCTTTTCCTTCAGCCGCTTCTGCATTCCGAGGCTGGCGGGCTACCGTGGCCGCGCCATCTACATGGACGCGGACATGCAGGTGTTCCGCGATATCCGCGAGCTGTGGAACCTGCCGTTCGCGGGCCGCAAGGTGCTGGTGCAGGAGGAAGTGAAGCACCTGGCAGCGACGCTGAAGCTGAGCAACGCGCCGGCCAAGCGGATCAAGCAGTGCGCCGTGATGCTGCTCGATTGCGGCCGGCTCGACTGGGACATCGCCGACATCGTGCGCCACCTGGACGAGGGCGACTACAGCTACGAGCAGCTGATGTACGACCTGTGCCTGCTGCCCGAGGACGACGTCGGCTACACCGTTCCCTTCGAATGGAACAGCCTCGAGCACTTCGACGCCGAGACCCGCCTGATCCACTACACCGACATGGGCACGCAGCCCTGGGTGTCCACCGCCAACCCGAACGGCGGGCTGTGGATCGCCGAGGTGCGGCGCATGCTGGACGAGGGCGTGCTCACGCTGGCCGAGGTGAAGGGCGAGGTCGATGCCGGTTTCTTCCGGCCCTCGCTGCTGCGCGACCTGAAATGGCGGCACCGCGTGCCGCGCCTGCTGCTGCCCTGGTTCGACCGGGTCAACGCGAACATCGACCGCGCCGGCGGCTTCGTGGTCCACAAGGCGGTCTACGAGGCCAAGCGGCGGCGCAAGCAGGCGATCAAGGACTACGAGCGCCGCGCCACCGAGCAGGCGGTTTCCTGAGCATGCGCAACGCCGCCGCCTCCCTTGCCCGCTTCGTGCGCCAGGCGCTTGCGCCCGCCGCGGCGCGGCCGCCGGTGCTGCCCGATGTCAACCCGCGGGCGCCGGTGCGCCTGCTGGTGATCGCCAACGCGCTCATTCCCACCGTGCAGCTGTCGGTGGTGCAGCCGCTGCGCGCCAGCGTGGAGGCCGGCGAGGCCAGCCTCGCCTTCCTGACCGAGGAGCAGCTGAAGCAGCGCTTCGGCAAGCAGGCGCGCTCGGCCGAGGCGGGCGCGTGGTTCCGCCGGCAGCTGGAGCAAAGCCGCGCCACCTGCCTGTTCATCTGCCGCTACAGCGGCCCCTTCGCCCGCGAGGCCGTCGCCTTTGCCCGCGAGCAGGGCATAGGCTGTGTCTACTGCCTCGACGACGACCTGCTGAACGTGCCGCTCGAGATCGGCCAGGCCAAGTTCGACTACCACAACCATCCGCTGCGGCTGGATGCGGTGCGCTACCTGCTGGAGAACGCGGACCTCGTGTACTGCTCCAACGAGCGGCTGGCGCGGCGGCTCGCCGCGCTCGGCCTGGCCCACCGGCCCTTCGTCGGCCAGCTGTTCTGCGCCGGTGCCGTGCTGCAGCCGCCCGTCGCGCGGCCGGCGCGCACCCTGGGCTACATGGGCTTCGACCACGCCCACGACTTCGAAGTGGCGCTGCCGGCCGTGGTGCGGGCGCTCAGGCACAATCCGCAGCTGAAGTTCGAGTTGTTCGGGCGGATCGCACGCCCGCCGCAGCTCGCGGAATTCGGCGACCGCGTGGTGGAACTGCCTGTGGTTGCGGACTACGACGGCTTCCTGCGGGCGCTTGCCGACCGCGCCTGGGACATCGGCATCTGCCCGCTGGCCCGCACGCCGTTCAACGAAGTGAAGAACATCAACAAGTGGATCGAGTACACCTCGGTGGGCACGGCAGTCGTGGCCACGCGGGGCATGATTTACGACGGCTGCTGCGCGGACGGCTGCGGCTGGCTGGCCGATGACGACGAGTGGGACGAGGCGCTCCACGAACTGATCGCCGACAGCGGCCGCCGCGTGCGGCAGGTGGAAGCAGCCCAG
>JAQGMU010000594.1 GCA_028292195.1 Ramlibacter sp.
ACGTGCTCGCCCCAGCCGAACTTCGGCCGGGCCACGCCCGACAGGCCCATGTCGCCGCGGGTCAGCCCGACCCAGTTCTTGGCGACGGCCTGGGCGATCACCACCAGCCCCAGCGTGCACATCACGAACGAGGTGGCGCGCAGCCGCAATGCCGGAATGCCCAGTGGCAGCGCGATCAATCCCGCGATGACGCCGGCGCACAGGAAGTTGATGACGAAGCCGGTGCCGAAGTGCACGCCGAGCAGCGCCGACGCATAAGCGCCGATGCCGAAGAAGACGCCCTGCGCCAGCGACAGCATGCCGGTGTAGCCGAGGATCAGGTTCAGGCCATGGGCCGGCAGCAGGAAGATCATCGCCAGCACCAGCGCGTGCAGGTAGTAGTTGTCCAGCACCAGCGGGGCGGTCAGCAAGGCGGCCAGTGCGGCCAGCACCAGGCCCCAGCGCACCGCGGGCAGTCGCGGGCTCGGGGCGTGGGGGGTGTCGAGTGTCATTGCCATGGAAGTCGTCCCTGGTTGCGGCTCAGAACCTGGCCTTCTGCGAGAACAGGCCGTGCGGACGCAGCATCAGCATCAGCAGCAGGGCGACGAACGCGACCGAGTCGCGGTACTGCAGGCCGATCAGGCCCGACACCAGGCTTTCGGTCACGCCCAGCAGGCAGCCGGCCAGCAGCGTGCCGCGCACGTTGCCCATGCCGCCCATCACGATCACGGCAAAGGTTTTCAGCGTGATCGATTCGCCCATGCCGCCATAGACGCTGACGCTGACCGGCGCGGTGAGGACGCCGGACAGCGCCGCCAGCGCGGTGCCGAGCAGGAAGGTGCGGCGCACCACCGACTCCACGTCGATGCCGTTGACCTGGCAGCACTCGATGTTCTGCGACACCGCGCGGATCGACTTGCCCATCCGGGTGCTGCGCACCATCCACTCGAGGCCCGCGAACACCGCCACCGCCACCACAATCAGCAGGATGCGCTGCTGCGCCATGCCGACGCCCAGCACCTGCACCGGCTCGATCCAGCCGCCGTTGAACACCTTGTAGCCGCCGCCGAAGGCCAGGATCACCGCGTTCTGCAGGATCAGCGACACGCCCAGCGTGGCCAGCACGCCGGCCTGGAAGGGCTGGCCGACGAGGCGCTGCATCACCAGCCGGCCGATCAGCGCCGCGATCAGCGCCGCGATCGCGACGCCGGCGACGATGGCCACGATGTAGGGCGCCTGCAGCTTCTCGATCACCAGCCAGGCCGCGAAGGTGCCCAGCATGTAGTACTCGCCGTGGGCGAAGTTGATCGCCCGCAGGACGCCGAAGATCATGGTCATGCCGGCCGCGATCAACGCGTACATCGAGCCGGTGATGATCCCGTTGATGACCTGTTCGAAGATGAAGTTGCCCACGGCCGCTCCCTGGATTGGCCGGTGCTTACTGCTTCGGGTATTCGACGCGGGTGGCGATGGCGTTCTTGATCACCGGCTTGCCGTCGGCCACTTCGAGCAGCACCATCGGCAGGACCGCCTGGTTGTGGTCGTCGAAGGTCACCGGGCCCATCGCGCTCTCGTACTTGATCTTCACCAGCGCGTTGCGGATGTCCTCGCTCTTCAGGCTGTTGGCCGCCTTGATCGCCGCGGCCAGCAGGTAGGTCGTCTCCCAGTGCGTGTAGGCATGGTTGTTGGGCATCTCGCCGCCGTAGGCCTTCTTGTAGTCCTCGACGAACTTCTGGCTGCGCGGGCTGGTCCACTCCGGCAGCCAGGCGGCGGCTTCCACCGAGCCGTTCATCACCGAAGGTGCGGATGCGATCGTAGCCTTGGTGTTGAATTCGCCGTTGCCGACCAGGACGACCTTGCCGGCCAGCCCCATCTCCAGCATCTGGCGCGCCACGATGGGGGTGGTGTCGGCCTGGCCGTACATGATGATGGCCTGGGCGCCGGAATTGCGGATCTTGCTCAGCACCGGACGGAAGTCGGTCTCCGACTCCTTGTAGTAGTCCTCGCTCAGGATCTTCGCGTCGGGATAGCGGGGCAGGTACTTCTTGGTGAAGTTGATGGCACCGCGGCCGTAGTCGCTGTCCACCGACAGCACGGCGAAGTTCTTCAGGCCGCGGTTCTTCACCGAGTGCTCCAGCACGATGGCCGCGCGGGCTTCATCGGTGGGGTAGTTGCGGAAGGTCCATTTGAAGCCGCCGACGCCGGCCTTGTAGGTGATCATCGGGTTGGACGACGCCGCATTCAGCAGCAGCACGCCCGACTCCTCCGCCAGCGGCTGCATCGCCAGGGTGACCGAGCTGCAGATGTCGCCGATGATGACCGGCAGCTTGTCGAAGCTGATCATGCGCTTGGTGGCGGACACGCCCTCGGACGGCACGCACTGGCTGTCGCCCGAGACGAATTCGAGCTTGCGCCCGTGCACACCCCCGGCGGCGTTGATCTCCTTCGCCGCCAGCGCCGCGCCCTTGTTGGCGAACGCGCCGTAGCGCGCGTTGGCGCCGCTCATGGGGCTGACCAGCCCGACCTTGTAGCTGTCCTGTGCCTGCGCGGGGAGA
>JAQGMU010000595.1 GCA_028292195.1 Ramlibacter sp.
TGGCCCGCAACACGCACGTGCCCGCCGACGCGGCCGCACCGCCGGTCACTTCATTGCTCGCCCGCTTCGTCGCGAGCCATCCTTCGCGCGGCTGGACCGATGCGGTCGACCACGAAGCGCATCGAACCTTCCTCAACTGGTTCGGTTGTGCCGTCGGCGCGGCGAAGCACGAAGCGGCCGAGGCCGCCATCGCCGCCGTGAACGAGCTGCAGCCGGCGCCGCAAGCGACCATCGCCGGGCGCAGCGAGCGCGTCGACATGGCCAGCGCCGCGCTGGTAAACGGCATCACCTCGCACACCTTCGACTTCGACGACACCCACCTGAAGACGATCATCCACCCGGCCGGCCCGGTGGCGTCGGCCCTGCTGGCGCTGGCCGAGCACAAAGGCATGAACGGCCGCGAAGTGGTCGACGCCCTGGTGCTGGGCATCGACGTGGCGTGCCGCCTCGGCAACCTGGTCTATCCCGAGCACTACGACCGCGGCTGGCACATCACCGGCACCACCGGCATGCTGGGTGCGGCCGCCGGCTGCGCCCGCCTGCTGAAGCTGGACGCGCAGCAGACGCAGATGGCGCTGGGCATCGCGGCCTCGCAGCCGATCGGCCTGCGCGAGCAGTTCGGCACCATGACCAAGCCCTTCCATCCGGGCGCCGCCGCCCGCGCCGGCCTGATGTCAGCGCTGCTGGCGGCCAAGGGCTTCACCGCCAGCCCGCGCGCGCTGGAGGCCCCGCGCGGCTGGGCCCAGGTAGTGTCGACCAAGACCGCGTGGAACGAAGCCACCGACGAACTCGGTGAGCGCTTCGAGATCTCCTTCAACAGCTACAAGCCCTTCGCCTGCGGCATCGTGATCCATCCCAGCATCGACGCCTGCGTGCAGTTGCGCGACAAGGGCGTGCGGCCGGAACAGGTCGAACGCATCGAGCTGAAGGTGCACTCGCTGGTGCTGGAGCTGACCGGCAAGAAGGAACCGGCCGACGGCCTGCAAGGCAAGTTCAGCGTTTACCACGGCTGCGCCGCCGGCCTGAGCTTCGGCCGCGCCGGTGAAGACGAGTACCACGACGACATCGTGAATCGCCCCGACATGGTGGCGCTGCGCCGCAAGGTGGTGGCCACCGTCGACAACTCGATCGACGAGGCCAGCGCCGACGTCACGGCGGTGCTGGCCAGTGGCGAACGCATCCATGTCTTCGTGGAACACGCGATCGGCTCGCTGCGCAAACCGATGACGGATGCGATGCTGGAAGCGAAGTTCAGCGGGCTGGCGGAGCCGGTTCTCGGGGCGGGGAAGACGAAGCAGTTGATTGCCGCTTGCTGGGGCTTGGGGAAAGCGGCGGATCTGCGCGCCTTGGCTGCCTTGGCTCGCCCTTGACTAGCTCCCTCTCCCGCTTGCGGGAGAGGGTTGGGGTGAGGGCCGGCGGCGCACCGAACAGCCCCCTCATCCCCCGCCTTCTCCGCAAGCGGGAGAAGGAGCCTCATGCCGCCGCCAGCCGCTCCAGCTCCGCAGCCAGCGCATCCACGCTGCCCTTGTCGTTGTAAAGCGCGCCGCGCCGCTCGCGGATCTGCTTGCTGACGGCCGCGCGCGCCGCGTCGTCCGCGCACAAGCTTGCGACCTTCTGCGCATACGCATCCACGCTGTCGGCGACCCACTCCTGCAGCCCCATCTGCCGCAGCACCCCGCTGGCGAAGCGCCCACGCATGAAGCGCCCCTCCCACGCCACCACCGGCGTGCCGCACTCGATCGCCTGCATCACCGTGTTGAAACCAGAGAAGCCCACCGTGTCGAGGAACACGTGGGCGCGCTGCAGCAAGCCGAAGAAGGCGGCTTGCGACTGCCACGGGACGAACAACACGCAGGCCTCGAAGTCCAGGCCGGCGGCGGTGAAGGCAGCGCGCAGCCGCTGCGCCAGCCTGTCGGCGTGGGCGTCGTCGGCCGGACGGAAGAACACCAGCTTGCAGGGCTGGCAGCGGCGCGCCACTTCGACCAGCAGCGCGTCGTCGCGCGGTGCGTACTTGAAAGGAATGCCGGGGCAGATCAGCAAGCGGTCCCTGGGTTGCACGCCAAGGGACGCAATGTCGATCTTCTGCGGCGCGGTGCCATAGGGCCGGTAGGCACAACCGAGCCGCGGCAGCGCGATCAGCCGTTCGCTGTAGTGCTGCTGCGCCCCGGGCGGCTCGAAGGCCTCGGCGCTCAGGTAGCCGTCGAGGGTGGGCAGGCCACTGGTGATGGGGTGACCCCAGCCTGCCAGCTGCACGCGGGCCAGCCGCAGCGAGGCCAGGCGCACGGTGGCCGCGTCCATGCCGATCTCGGGATAGATCAGCACGTCGAATTTCGCATCCGAGATCGCCTTCGCCCACGCAGTCCATTCGCCCAGGCGCTGGTGCAAGGGCACGCGGCGTGCCGCCCATTCGGTTTCGGCGTCGCGCGCGCTGCCGGTGTGGAACAGGTGCAGCTCGAAGCGCGCCGGGTCCAGATGCTCCAGCCAGCCGCGCAAGACCGCATGCCACACCGAGTGCGCGTGGATGTGCGCGGAGACGATGCCGACCTTGAGCTTGCCGCGCGCCGCCGGTGCCGGCGCCGGCACGCCGACCTTGCGCGCCCAGCCAGCCAGCAGGGATGCGCAGAGTGCGCCGTACTGCTGCAGCAGCGGCCGGTGATCCTGTTCGACATAGGGCAGGAAGAACGGCTGCTGCGCGCCGACCGCGCGCACCATGTCCGCCTTGGGATGGTCGCGCACCCACTGCTGCAAGGCGCCCAGCTCGCGCGCGAAGGCGGCGACGCCTTGCTGCTGTTCCTCCTCGCTCAGCGCGATGGCGGGCAGTTGCGCCATCACCAGGCCCCAGCGCGCCTGCGCATATTGCGGAGCCGCGCGCAGTGCCGCGGCATAGGCAAGCCGCGCGCCGGCCGCATCGCCCAGCCCCATCAGCGCGTTGGCGCGCCAGTAGTGGCCGTCGGCATCGCGCGGCTGCGCGGCAAGGAAGCGCGCCAGCAGTTCCTCGGCCTGGCGCCACTTGCGCTGGTCGATGCGCAGCATGGCGAGGTTGAAGGCGGCTTCCGGCAATTCGGGCCGCAGTTCCAGCGCGCGCTCCAGCAGGCGGGCTGCCTCCACGGCACTGCCCTGCTCTTTCAGCAGCGCGCCCAGGTTCGCGTGGGCCAGTGCGTGGCCAGGGTCGGCGGCCAGTGCCAATCGGTAGTGCTGCTGCGCGGCGGCGGCGCTGCCCGGCCGCAAGGACTCGGCGAGCTGGTAGTGCGCTTCGGCGCCGCGCCGGCCGCTGGCCCTGGCGCGCGCCAGCAATGCGGAGGCGATGTCGACCTTGCCCTTGGCCAATGCGGCAAGCGCGCGCTCGGT
>JAQGMU010000684.1 GCA_028292195.1 Ramlibacter sp.
GACAGACGCTGCGCTCTTGTGTGCGAGTACGACGACCCGGTCCCCTTTCACCACGCCCATGGACATCAGGCGGCCCGCGAACGACACGCTCAGTTGCTCCAGCTGCGCGTAGCTCAGCTTCCGGTGATCGTCCGCGATGGCGAGCCGCGCCGGCGTTGCCGCCGACGCGCTGCTCGTAATAGCGCCCATGTGCCGCATCATGCGGGTCGCGGAAAAGGTCCCGTCAATTCAAGGCGAGCGCCGCCCGTTCCTCGACCTCCCCGGCGCTGAAGGAACTGTGCATCACGTCGCAGATGTCGCCGGCCAGCTCCAGCCGCCTGAGCACGCCGAGAACGATATCGGGGAGTACCTGGGGCGTGGCGGCGAGGACCGGCTTGACGACGCCGTTCATCCAGCCGTCGGCGTGGCCGATATCGACGACGGTGTGTTCGAGAAGATACGTCATCGACTCGTCGGCGAGACCCACTCGGCGCCAGCCGTCGATCTGGCACTGCAACCGGCCCGGCACCATCGTCTCAGTCGCCAGCAGCGCTCCGATCAGCTCCGCGAGCCGATTGCGGTGGACCGCGGTAAGCAGATAGTGATTGGCCAATGCGAGCTCCTGCACGCAGAAATTCTCCAGCTCCGCGATATGCGAGTCGGGCAGCATGTCGAGTGCGGCCATCATGTCCAGCCGCAGGTTGCGATGCATGAGCGCCAGGTTGCCTCGACCCATTTCGTCCCAGAAATTGCTGAGCAGCTCGCGTTTGGGGGCATCGTAGATGCCCGGCAGCATCAGAGCGAGGATGTCCCCGAACAGGATATCGAACGGCGTCTCCTGATAGAGGAACTCCCTGAGCTGCGCGTAAGCGGCCTTGTGCTTCAGAAAAGAGAACAGAGGATGCCCCACGTTCGACGCGTGACTCTGCACCACCCGTACCATCCAGTCCGGAAACTCGTCGATCGACGGCAGCTTGCTCAGGACGTCGCGATGGCGTTTTATGGCGTGCTTGCGCCAACCGCACTCGAACCGGTAGAGAATCCGGGTGAACAGCGGATGGTGTGCGTTACTCGCCGGGGGTTGCCACGGGACCGCGAGGCGGCTGCAGATGATCAGGTAGGCCGCGCGTTGCAAATCCAGTTCGGCGTCGCGACTCCCGTGATCGAACGCGGAGGTCATCTCGTCCCTCAGGGTTTCGTCCACGGCGTGCTCGAACCAAGGCGAAATCGCCTCGTCGAGTTGCGGCGCGGCGAGTGCATCGCGCACGCCACTGAACAGCCCGCCTTTGAAGGTCAGCTCAGCTCGCATTGGCCGCCTCCAGTTTCTCCTCGACGAGGAAGTTCTTCCGGACGAGCTCCAGCATCTCGTCTTCGGTGAAAGACATGCTCGTCAGCAGCTTGTGGTGGCGGGCGATGAGCTCGCGCATCTCCCGGGTGGTCGCCACGCTGCGCTCTTCCCATGCCTTCTGCAGGCAATCGAAGACCCGGTCGGCGCTTTCCGAATCGACCCGCATCCGGCTGCCGAACGTGGATTCGTGACCTTTCAGAAAGCGCAGGACGCCGTCGCGACCGCTCCTGACGCCGAATGACTTGGTGAGCCGGGCGCCCACGAATTCGGGATCGATGATATCGAAGATCTGCGGCGCCTTCTTGAGTAGCTCGGTGCGTATGCCGCTCAGTATGCTGTGCGTCACCACACCGGTGATCGACTGCGTCGGACATTCCATCAGCCCGTAAAGATGCTCCACCAGGCGGCTCAGATTGCACAGGTTGCCGTAGTCGAATCCTGGCAGCTCGACGCCGTAGAGTGAATGCAAAGCCATCACGACCTCCGCCAGCGCCGGGTGCCCCGCCCTGTTCGCAAATCCGCCCACCGAGACGTCGACGCCTTTCAATCCGAGGCCGAGGCCCAGCATGGCGTTCGCGGTGGCCATGCCGAAGTCGTCGTGGAAATGCCCGTAGAAACTGACTTCGGGAAACTCTCTGATGAGCTCCCCGACGTATTTATCGACCTGCTGGGGGATGCAAGTCCCGGCGGTATCGACCAGCCGGATGTGCCGGATGTTCGCCTGCCTGACGACGTCGACGGCGTCGCGCAGGTGATTCTTGTCGGCGCGAAACGCATCGAGCAGGCCGACGGCGAGGCCGCCCACTCGATACTGGCTCAGCGTCGGCAGGAAGTCCGCAAGCCACGCGAGGTTTTCCCGGCGCCGCTCTTGGTCACTCATCTGCTCCCACTGCGCCGCATCGAGGCGAGAGTCCGGGTCCTTCTTCATGATGACCGGAAACAGATGCTTTATCTGCATGTCCGAAGCGCTGTGTATGGCGAGGATCCATACGTTGGCGAGGCTGCGCTCGAGCCCGTAGAGCTCCGCGATCGTCTGTCCCATGGTGACCCCGACGTGCGAGATCACGATGAAGCGCATGTCGGAATGCAAGGAGCCGCGCGCCTGAAGGTCGAGCAGGCCGCTCAGCAGGTCGAGGCTCTGCTCCACGCCAGGAAATATTCCGACGACGATTGTACGGATGCCGGTGCGCGAGAGCTCCTGCGCGACCTCGAGTTTGTCTTCGAGAGTCGGAGAGATGCTGGAACGCTCGGCCCCTTCCCGCAGGGTCTCGTCCCAAAATTCGATATTTTTCTGGAAGTTCAGTGCGCCGTGGAGCGACGCCGGGATGGCGGTAGTCGTAGGCATGTCGAATCCCCCATGCTGCGATGCTGGTTGTGGATACCTGCACCCAACGATGAACGATTATTTTCGACTCCCCGGCCGGAAACTATAAACGAACAGAACAGAAAGTGGATAGCTATACTTTAGCTTCACCCGACCGATTTACACAGGCGTATGCTGGTGTGGTCGGTCATCGCAGCTTGAATTTCGAAGGCCATGATTCG